>DAISHL010000001.1:0-39149 GCA_036822555.1 Bacteroidota bacterium
CATCAAAGGCAAAGGCCGCAGTTCAGCTATCTTTAATTCATTGATCAATTTAAAGGAAGGAGAAGGACTCCTGATAGAGACAAAAGACTGGCACCGCAAGGCTGCGCCGAGTTCACTGGTACGATATATTGAAAAGAAGTATCAGATGAAATTCTCATTCGGAGCTTTGGCAAATGGCTCAGGATGGGCAGTTCAGCGATTACATGAAGTAAAGAAAGAAATAGTAAAGGCAGAGAAAGCGAGAGTATTACAACCGAAGGAAGACAATACAGACCGAATGCAGCTCAAATCAGAGTTAACCTTTTTCTATTTAGGAAGAATATCTTTCAATAAGATTGAGCGTATTGAAGAGACCATTAAAGCGGCTACACTTCATTTCTGGAAGTCAGATAAAAAACTATTAATGGAATTATTCTATGAGATCATTGAAGGACTTCAGAAACAAGGCCACATTGTTATTGAAAATGAAAAGACATATATCCCTTTGAAACAAACCTTCTGAAAACAAAAAAGGCCGCAAATCGCGGCCTTTTTTAATTTATGAATTCACCAGGAGTTTGAATCCTTTTCCATGAATATTGATGATCTCAACCTTGTTATCATCTTTCAGATACTTCCTTAGTTTAGCAATGTATACATCCATACTTCTGCCGTTGAAGTAATTATCGTCTTGCCAAATACTCTTTAATGCGAAGCCTCTGTCAAGCACATCGTTCTTATGCACACAAAGCAAACGCAGCAATTGGCTTTCTTTTGTTGTAAGCTTTTGTTCGTTTGAACCGATCTGCAACAATTGCTTTTCTGAATTAAAGGTGTAATTACCGATCTTAAAGTTCACCTCATCGCTGTCAGTTGAACGTGCCTTGTTTGTTCTTCTGAGAACAGCAGTAACACGTGCCAAAAGCTCTTCCATGCTAAAAGGTTTGGTGATATAATCATCAGCGCCTGCATTGAAGCCCTCAATGGTGTCTTCTTTCATGCTTTTTGCCGTAAGGAAGATGATCGGGGTGTTCTTATCCGTAAGTCGTATTTCTTTGGCAAGAGTAATGCCATCTTTAACAGGCATCATTACATCCAGTAAAAGCAAGTCATAACTGCCTTTAAAGAACACTTCAGAGCCCTTTAGCCCTTCTTCTGCAAGGTTTGTCTCAAAGCCCTTAGCGTCTAAATATTCCTGCAACAAAGGTCCCAAGCTTGGGTCGTCTTCTACAAGCAATATTCTGGTTTTAACATTTTCCATAATCCCTAATTGTTAAATTTTAACTAAAGATAATCAGAAAACGTGCCAAATTTTAACATTTAACATTTATTTTCAAACGGGATCGTGATTATGAAAGTGCTTCCTTTGTCCAGTTCACTTTGCACTTCAACAAGGCCTCCGTGTTTTTCCACCACCGCCAAAACATAGGACAAACCAAGGCCAAAGCCCTTTACATTATGCACATTGCCTGTAGGTACACGGTAAAATTTATCAAAGATCTTCTTTTGGTTCTCCTTACTGATCCCAATACCGTTGTCCTTTACAGAAATACGAATGCTGTGGTCCACATTCTCCGTTCTTACATGAATGGCCGGTATATCTGTGGTGTATTTAATGGCATTGTCAATGAGGTTGAATACAATATTGGTAAGGTGAACCTTGTCTGCCATCAGTTTATGATTTTGCGCCAATAATGTGGTTGTAATAGAACCACCTCTTTGGCTGATCAACAGCTGGGTATTGTTGATGGCGGTATTGATGATCTCGTGAATGTCTATTTCAGTCAGTTTTAGTTTGAACTCACCTTTGTCTAGAATTGATGTTTGCAGTATGCTTTCTACCAGAACACTTAAGCGTTTGTTCTCATCGCGGATCATCTTAAGGTATCTGCTTTGTTTTTCAGGGGTTTGACTGATGCTTGCATCACTTAGCATTTCACTGGCCAATGAAATAGTGCTGATAGGCGTTTTAAACTCATGCGTCATGTTGCTGATAAAGTCGTTCTTAATGGTAGACAGTTTCTTTTGTTTGAGATTGGAGGCAAGGATGTAATAGAACGAGAACACAAAAACCAATATCACAAAGCCTGAAATGATCAGCAGTGGAAAGATGTCTTTAAAAATATCCTTTTGTTGATTAGGGAAGTGAAGGATAAGGTATTTGGGATCGATGAAACTGTTGTTCGGCGAAAGCGAGATCTTGTAATGAACACCCAATGAATCTATGTCTACCTCAGCGAATTTAAGATCCGTTTGATTTGTACTACCTGGATTTAAACTAGTAATGTAATAATTGTAACGGGCATTCACACCCTTGTGTCTTAACTCATGTTTCAAAATCGAATCAAGCATTACCGTATCGATCTTTTGTTTAAAGTTTCTGTAGGAGTCAAGAAAATACTCTTCCTTAAAAAAGTCATTGCCGGCCTTTGTGGTATTCACCAGATCATTAAAATCGGTCATTAAGTTGCCTTTGCTCGACTTAATACTGCTAAGAAAAGCGGAAAAATACGGATTGAGTTTTAATGAATCGGCAATGATATCCTTGGATGTGAATCTACTGGTTTTTCTGCCGGCACTGTCAATGGTGAGTTCTTCAGAGAATCGGAAGCTGGGCGAATTGCTTGACTTCCCGTTAAGTAAAGGCGAATTGATCTTAATACCCTGGCGCTTGATGCTTGTGCGCATGAACACATTATTGCTTGTATCCAGCTTATCGAGTTTTTGTGCCGTTAAATTGAGTGCTTCATTCACTTTTTGTTCAAACTCTTCTTCTTTCACCTTGAAGTCACTCTTGATCCAATAGATCTGAATAAGCACCAATGTTGTTAATGCAACAGAGAAAAGTACGGTAATAAATATCAGTTGCTTTCTTGTCATGCAGATCCAAAGATAATGGATAAACGCAAGTAAGGAGCTTAAAAAATACTAAAATCAGGAAGCGTTCACCACCTTGTTTCTCAACCTTGTTACAGCCTCATCGGCCGGAGCAATGGTTTCATAGGTGTAACGGATATCCTTCTGCATGATGATATCACTCATAATGCCGGATATTGTGGTTAGATCATTAAGAACGACAATAGATTCCTGACATAAATTGTTTTGACAAAGCAGAAAAATGATGTTGTCAAGGGAATCTTTATGCTTGATGATGGCTTTTACAATGCCCTCAGAAGGTGTTTTTTGAGCGATCTTGCATGAAGTATAAAAACCTTCGATCCAAACGCCTGCAATGATCAATGAGGATGTTGCCGGCCTGTTGCTCACTTTTAAAATAGAATCTGCCTGCTTAAAGGCAACAGTGATGATCTGCAAGGTTGAATCTTTATTGTCTCTTTGTGTATCCATGCGATCGAACATGGTTTGATCAAAAGCCTTGTTCACACCGAGCTTTTGCGACAATGAATTCACACATTTCAAAAACAACAAACTCTCCTGCGTTTGTTCAAAAACACCTGCAACACTTAGGTCAGAGCCATACACACCAAGATTCAAGGCAATATATAATTCTGTGTTATAGTTCTTTACATTTTCAGGATTATTGAGGATCTCAGGATCGTATTCAAGCTTGTTCTCATCCATCAATTTCAGCAGCTCTTTGCGGTCGGGCAATGAGTTGAAAACATTCTCGGCATTATGTTTGGTCTTTTGAACAGCTTTAGAAATACTGTCAGAAAGGTCCATCGAAAGATCTTCCTGTTTTTCGCCATTCTGACATGAGTTAAAAACAAGAAGGCCAAGTAAAAGGACCCCAAAAAAACCAAACGCTAATCTTTTCATAGTTATCACAAAGGTAATTAAATTTTATTTTCTAACTCCATGGTCATACCGTATCCGGCTAATTTCTTTTCCGTTCTTATCGTAAAATATCCATTCGCCATGAGCAACGCTTTGCACCTTGCCTTTGCGCATGTCCTTCACCAGAGCATAACTGGTAATGCTTTGTAGTTTCGCATTTGTGTAGTAACTGTAACATGTACCACTTAGCTTGCCATTTTTAAAATGCTGAATTTTATTGATGCCACCTGTTTCATAGAAATATTTCCATTCACCATGTTGATGCCCTTTTTTGTATTTGCCCTGTGTGTCAACAAAATTCCCGCGTTCAAACCATTGTTTATAGGCCCCGTGTTTGATGCCGTTCACATAACTGCATTCTTCGCGCGGCGTTCCATTCTCATGCCAATACATCCATTTGCCGCTTTTTTTACCCTTAGAGTTGTATTTGCCGGCATAGTTTGGTTTACTATTGGAATGCCAACCTTTCCAATCGCCTGTCATAATGCCTGAAGTAAAAGTGCCTTCATCTTTGTTCTTTCCGTTATCCCACCAACTTTTCCATACACCATGTTCTTTGCCGTTCACATAGTCACCTTCCTGTAATTTCTTTCCGTTCTCGAACCAGGTCGTCCATGTTCCTGTTTTTACATCGTTATCGTAATTGCCTTGTCTCCATAATTGCCCGCCACGGTAGTAATACATCCAGGTGCCGATCTTCTTATCGTTCCTGAAATTTCCTTCGTATTCTATCTTTCCGTTGTTGTAGTAATAGGTCCATTTATCTTCTCTGATATCGTTCACCAGAGTGCCTATCATTTCAGGCTTTCCTTCGGGTGTGTAGAATTTCCAAACACCGTTTTTCTTTCCATCCGTAAAGTTCCCTTCACTTTTAACGTGATGGTTCGGATAATAGCTCGAGTAGTACCCGTTCAAAATGCCATTCACATAAACTGCCTCATAATCTAACTCGCCGTTGGCATGAAAGAAACGCCAGGTGCCATCCTGTAAGCCGTCCTTATAGCTTCCCATGGCCTTAATGATGCCATTGTCATACGTTGCAGTTAAACTACCGTTGCCGTTTGTTACAAGTTGTTTTCCTTTGCTGTCCCATAAATTGATGAGGTAGGCAACACTGTCTTTGTAGATCTTATCGAATTTAGGCGTATTGTTCTCGTACACTTCTGACCATGTACCGCAAGGTTTGCCTGCACAAAAGTCCTGCGTTCCTTTCATTTTCCCGTCTTTGTAATACAAAAAGACACGACCCTCTTTCTTGTCCTTTTCAAAATTGCCTTTGCTTTCTATCTGCCCGTTATCATAGTAATAGATCCATTCACCCTCTTTCTTCCCATTCACAAAACTTTCAATGCTTTTGGTCTTCCCGTTTTCGTAGTATGCTGTCCAGCTGCTATCGGGCAAATTATTAGTGAACTTTGTGATCTGTGCCGTTTGACCGTTCTTGTATTTGTATACATTGGTGCCCCATTTCTTGCCCTTTAAGAATCTTTCTAATGCCTTCAGTGATCCGTCCTCGTAATAAACAAACCAGGTGCTGTCTTCCTTGCCATAGTTATAGAATCCTTTACGGCTTAGCTTTCCGGACTTGTAATATTCAAAGAATGCGCCGTGCGGCATGCCCTTGTAGTAATCTGTTTCTGATTTTAGCTGGGTTTGTTCGTGGTCGTAATACTCTTTTTTTAACTGGGCCGTTGAGGCCACAACCAGGAACAGGAACAAGATAGAAACACGTATGCGCATGGTATAAAAATAAGAGAGATAACGCCAGAGGACGCCATTAGTTACAAATGTTGTGAACAGGAGACGGTTATTATTGGGCATAAAAAAAGGAGACTGCTGAGGTCTCCTTTTTTAAGGTTTTGTACAAATTAATTATTCTTGAAGAACTCATCGTAACTCACTTCTTTTGTGTTAAGTGAGCAATTATTCTTGATCAGATCAAGAACCTTACGCGTGTAAATATTCTCATAGATCTTTTGAGCTTCTTTTTCTTTACTAAGTATACTGTGGGTGATCTTGTTCAGATCTTCTTCAGTAGGTGATTGCCCATATTTTGCGTATTCAGAGCGAATGAATGCTTTTGCTTCTTCTGAGGCCTCTTCGGCATTTACAACCACATTGTTATTTTTGATGATCTTGTTCTCAATGAGTTTCCATTGCATTGAGCGCGCGTACATTGGATACTCCTTATCAAGTTGTTCTTGCGTGATCGGTTTTTCGTTCACGGCCATTAACCAACGCTTCAAGAAATCATCCGGTAAACTTAAGTTGTATTTGTCAACCAATGTTTTTTCAATTTCCTGTTGAAGGAATCTGTCAGCATCCACGTTGAACATCAGGCCTAATTCATGCTTGATCTTATCTCTGAATTCTGCTTCAGTTGTTACAACACCAGGACCGTAGATCTTATCGAAAAGATCCTGATCAAGGTCTGCGTCTTCCAAGCGGGCAATGTTCTTTACGGTTAACTGAAGGTTAGCTTTGAAGCCTTCTGCAGCGTCCTTGTCTATTCCAAGTGAAACACTTTTGTCAAGAGCATTTTCGTAAAGATCATTTGCATTGATCACGATCTTATCTTCTTTTTTTGCACCTAATAATTTAGACTTAGCAGATTCGTTCTTTAAACGCTCAATGCCAATGCTTGTGCTTTTGAATACTCCGCCCGGTTTGATGGCGCCGGTTTCATCCAACTCGTTAATGTCCACAAAAAGCACATCTTTTTCAGAGGCCGTTTCCGGGTTAACAGGTTTTCCGTAATTCCTTCTAACATCCTTCACATACTTATCTACCAGCTCCTCGTCGATCTTTACGGTTTTATAATTGAACGAAAGATCCTTTCCTAATTTCACATCAAAATTTGGAGCAAGTCCTATTTGGTAAGTGAACTCGAAATTCTTCTGATTCTCAAAATCTACCGGAGTTTCTTGTTTTGGTAGAGGGTTGCCAAGGATATCTAGCTTATTATCTTCAATGAATTTATAAATGGATTCATTAAGAAGCTTGTTGATCTCGTCAACCATGATCTGCGTACCATATTGTTTTTTGATCAAACCTTCAGGCACTTTACCTTGTCTGAAACCAGGCATAGCGGCCTGTTTTTGTACCTTTTTAATGCCTTCTTTAACCTTTGGCTCATAATCTTCCGGAGTTACCGAAATAACAATCTCAGCATTCAGGGTATCGATCTCTTTCTTAGTGATATTCATCATTTTAATTTTAATTGGGCAGCAAAAATAGTGATTTTTTACAAATAAAAAGCCTGTCAGGGGTTAAGTTGACAGGCTTTGGAACTTTAATTCAGAAATTAGTCGTCGGTTGGTTCCGGCGCTGCAATAGGCTTGGCTTTCTTAGCTTTTAAACTGTTTGGCCACAGAACATTGATAATTTCGTTGTGTGCAGTGATCATGGCCTTACTGATGCCATTAATTATGGTCACATTCTCGTTCGATTTGTTCTTCCAGGTACGCTTAACCTCTTCGTAAGTGCCATCACTTAACAAGGTATAACATTTTACTACTTTTCCCTTCAGAACTTCTGCCTTTCCGCTGTTACAAACAGCCTTGCTTCCTATACGGCTGCTAATGATCACATCAGTATATACTCCGTCTTTGATCTCTTCGGCCCCACGCTCTTCAAACTTAATGGCCCATTTGTTGTAACAACTCAGGCCTGCCTTTTCGGTGCTTTTTTGTGCGTTTGAAACGGTAATACCACCAAACAGAACACAACCAATCAACACTAATTTTTTCATACAAATCATGTAATAAGAGTTTAAATATAGAAAAAACAAGTGTAAAAATCCAAATAAAAATAATTTTAACGATGCGGCCTTATTTAATACGTAAGTATTAAATACACTCTGTGAATGACTTGGCCTAACCAAGAATGCTATAAATTATGGCAAGCCTTTGATATTTTATGTAGTTATTTTGCCGGCCTAAAAACATAACGCAATGCTAATTAAAACATTTGGGTACACGGTTCACGGCATTAATGCCACTATGGTTACGGTAGAGGTAAACATGACGCAGGGAATAAATTTCTATTTGGTTGGTTTGCCGGATAATGCCGTAAAGGAGAGTCAGCAAAGGATCAGCGCGGCCCTTAAGAACAATGGATATAAGATGCCCGGGAAGCAGATCACCGTGAATATGGCACCTGCCGACATTCGCAAAGAAGGATCTGCCTATGACCTTACAATTGCCATTGGCATACTGGCCGCTTCGGAACAAATACAATGCGAAACAGTGAGCGATTATGTGATCATGGGTGAAATGGCCCTTGATGGCGAGATCAGGCCAATACGGGGAGCATTGCCAATAGCCATAAAAGCAAAACAAGACGGATTCAAAGGCATCCTTTTGCCGGCACAAAACGCCATGGAAGCAGCCGTGGTCAACGGATTGGATGTTTATCCTGTCACAAATCTCTCGGAGGTGATACACTTCTTCAATGCCGGACCCGAGATGCCTCAGAAGCTGAACCTCAACATTCAGGATGCATTTTTGAACAGTACAGAAGAGATCGATCATGACTTTGCGGATGTGAAAGGCCAGGAAAGCATTAAGCGTTCTCTTGAAATAGCTGCAGCAGGTGGCCACAATCTGATCCTGATAGGCCCTCCGGGTGCGGGCAAAACCATGTTAAGCAAACGATTACCTTCTATATTACCGCCTCTCACCATTGATGAGGCACTTGAAACCACCAAGATACACAGTGTGGCCGGCCGTTCATCCAAAGGCACCATAGGTTTGGTAACACAACGGCCATTTAGAAATCCTCATCACACCATCAGCGATGTGGCCCTTGTTGGTGGCGGCAATAATCCTCAACCAGGAGAAATTTCTCTGGCGCATAATGGTGTTTTGTTTTTGGATGAATTGCCTGAATTCAAACGCACCGTGCTTGAAGTAATGCGCCAGCCTTTGGAAGACAGGATCGTTAGTATCAGCAGGGCAAAATTCAGCGTTGAGTATCCTGCAAGCTTTATGTTGGTGGCCAGCATGAATCCTTGTCCCTGCGGGTTTTACAATCATCCGGAGAAAGAATGTGTATGCTCGCCGGGTGTGGTGCAAAAATATCTGAATAAAATATCAGGACCCTTGCTCGACCGAATTGATCTGCATGTGGAGGTCACGCCTGTTTCTTTCAATGAACTGAACACTAAACAAAGATCAGAGGGCAGCAAAAGTATTCGTGAACGTGTGATCAAAGCAAGGGAGATACAAACACTGCGTTTTCTGGGGAACAATGGCATTCATTGCAATGCGCAAATGCGGGCCAAAGAGCTCAAGGACTATTGCCAGCTGGATGAATCCGGGACCGCCCTTTTAAAGAATGCCATGGAACGTCTTGGTCTTTCGGCCAGGGCCTATGACAGAATATTGAAGGTGGCACGAACGATCGCTGATCTTGATAGCGAATCAAAGATCCAGACACAGCATGTTGCAGAGGCAATTCAGTTCAGGAGTTTAGACAGGGATAATTGGGCGGGATAAGAATATTGATTAAATTTATAGTACAAAAATACACAGCCTTGACCAAAGCACTGTATACCTTTTTATTCCTTGTCAGTTGTTGTTTGATGCATAGTGAGATCAACAAAGCTGTTTTTTTGGAGGATTTCAATAAGGCCAATTCTAAGGATAAGGTAAAAATGGTTGCCAATGCCGATTTTGCAGATATAAAGGAGATCTACAGCAAGATCAGCGATACACTTGACAGGATCAAAGACCGGGTTTACAAGAACTCAAGAAGTGATGAGGCAAAGTTCCTGTTTGCACTTATAGAAGCCAAGCAGGCCATTTATTTTAAGAAGTATAATTCAGCTGCATTAACACTCGAGAACAGCTTAAGCACCCACTCAAGAAATGGAAGCGATTCCCTGATGTGCTACTGGCAATTGAAAGACGTATACATCAAACTGAATAATCTGAACAAGGCCGTTGAGGCGAATCTATATTACGATAAACTTGCCATTCGGAGTAAAGACCCAAAGTACATCAATAACATTGCGAAGAAGAGCAAGATCTATGATGTGTTTGGTCTGTATCGTCAGGCAATTACTGAAAGGCGAAGAGAGTATAACGAAGTCATTCAATTAAAAATGAACGACACTGATTTTATTGCCGGTTACCTGAACGACCAGGGTGTTTATTTAAACCGTTTGAAAATGTCTGACAGTGCCTTACCTTATTTCAAAAGGGCTCACGACCTTGTTTCAAAAAAACTCAGCTATACAAGTAATAAACCAAATTATCAGTTCTTTAAAGGATTGATCGAAGGGAACACAGCCCTTGCTTATACCAATAAAGGCGATTACAAGAATGCCATTCCTTTGTTAAAGAATGATGTGTACTATAGCTTAAAGGTTAGTGATCACGAAAGCGCATTTAATAGTTATTCATTGCTTACCAAATGCAACATTGAAATGGGTAACATTCCGCTTGCCCGTAAATACGCCGACTCTGCCATTGTTCTCAATGAGAAGATCGGCAGACCAAAATTCAACCTAAAGACCTTGTTAATGGAAGCAGAACTTTTGGATGAGGAAGGACGGCATCATGCTTCTGCAGAAAAATACAGGATGTACATAAGCTTGAAAGATTCAATCACCAACAATGAAAAAGAATTGCAACTCATCAATGAGCAAGTAGCGCTTGACATTCAAAAGAAAGACCTGCAGATCATTGAAAAGAATCAGCAATTGCAGAACTCAGAAGTGAGTGCCGCCAAACAAAGGGCATTCAGGGCATACCTCATGGCCGGACTGGTGATCCTTATGGTGGTGATCGCCTTCTTGTTTTATACCAACAACAGCAGTAAAAAAAGAGAGTATGAGTTGGCTCAAAAGAACGAGCAGATACAAACTCAGAACAAACTGATCGAAGCTTCCCTCAAAGAGAAAGACATGCTTCTTCGAGAGATCCATCATAGGGTGAAGAACAACTTACAGATCATCAGCAGTGTACTTAATCTTCAGGCAGATAAGATAAACGACACCAAGCTTAAGGAGATCCTTTCTGAGATCAAACTGCGCATTTCTTCTATTGCTTTAACGCATCAAATGTTGTATCAAAGATCGAGCTTGAGTCATGTGCAACTGAATGAGCATTTACAGAACCTTTCCTTACAGATCTCCCAGAGCTTCGACAATGAGCACATTCAGATCCGCTTTGAGAACAAAACCGCAGACCTGAAAATAGGCATAGACCTGGCTATCCCTTTAGGATTATTGATCAATGAGATCATTACAAATGCATATAAACATGCATTTGTTGGCATGGATGGCGGAAAGATCGATGTGTTGGTGAATACTACAGGCAACGAAATTGAAGTAATAATAAGAGATAATGGAAAAGGCCTTCCCAAGGGCTATGAGCAAATGATAGAGAATCCTTCCACTTTAGGATTTGAGTTGATCAGTATCTTATCGGATCAGATACGTGCAGACCTGAACCTGACCAATAACAATGGTGCACAATTCAAACTTAAATTCAGGGTTTAATAGATACGCTTCAGATTGATATCTGCCGGGGCTTTGAATACCATCGGGAATTTCTCAACCTTCACTGAGCTGCTGTCCAAACCAAAGGCTCTCGACTCGCTTAAGCTTAAATTCTTTAGAAGGAAATAGAAGTTCAAGATCAGCTTTTCAAAGAATGGCAATTCATTGTCATAAGACAAGAACTTTTCAATGACCACAAACTTAAAATCTCCAATGATGTTGTTCTTGCTTAAGGACTCGTACCTGCTGGTGATATCCACCTCTTTGTTCATCACCAGATCTTCCACAACTTTACGGAACATCAAATTAACCCTTGGGGCAACGCGGAACCCTAATTTAAGATCAACGCGAATGATGTCGTCTTCTGCCACATGCGTTACCTTGTATTCCATTCGGTAAGGCTCATCCATTACATCCACATGCACAAACCAGTAGATGTCGGCACGCTTTGGTCTTTTTTGCAGGATAGAATAGATGACCTTTGATTCAATTTCTTCAGGGTTATTGGCACTCGTCATGTAAACAAGGTGCGTAGCGTATTTGGGGATACTATCATCTTTACTTAGATCAACAAGTTTACTCATATGGTCACTTAATCTAACCATATCAACGTAACGTGCGCGTATCAATTTAGCCATATACCATGAACCCATAACTGCAGCCAGGAACAACGCAATGATAAGTGTGATATAACCACCTTTTGGAAACTTCTCAAGGTTTGCAATTAGGTAAGCACCTTCAATGACAATATACACGATGATAAAAATGTACAAGAACCATGTCGGGTATTTTTTAATTCGCATAAAGAAAGCAAGCAACCTTGAAGACATGATCATACCTAAAATAATGGTTAGACCATAGGCAGCCTCCATGTTAGAGGACTCTTTAAAGAACAGAACAATTGCAACGCATCCAAAATACAATAGCCAATTAATGGAAGGGATGTACATTTGCCCTTTCAATTCTGTAGGATACTTGATCTTAACCTTTGGCCAAAAATTCAAGCGCATGGCCTCATTGATCAATGTAAATGACCCACTGATCAAAGCTTGCGACGCAACAATGGTTGCAACGGTTGCTATACCAATGCCTATTGGCAAGAACCATTGTGGCATGATGGCATAGAAAGGATTTGAGCCATCAAGTGTCTTGCCTTCCATTGAGATCAACCAGGCTGTTTGGCCCATGTAATTCAACACGAGCATGGTTTTCACAAAGATCCAACTGATGCGGATGTTCTTTCTCCCGCAGTGACCCATATCGGAATAAAGCGCCTCTGCACCAGTGGTACATAGGAATACTGCGCCTAATAACCAGAATGCACCCGGATAATTGATCAATAGATCAATTCCGTAATATGGATTCAATGATTTAAGCACAGAAAAATCATGGCTTAGACCGATCACACCAAATGTGCCCAACATAATGAACCAAACAAGCATGATCGGGCCAAAGTATTTTCCGATGAATTTTGTACCAAATTGTTGGATAAAGAACAGCCCTGTGATAATTGCAATAACGATAGGAATTGTAGGAATGTCGCTAAAGCGTGGGATCAATCGCAATCCCTCTACCGCAGAAGCAACAGAAATTGGGGGAGTAATGATTCCTTCACCCAAGATACAACATCCGCCGATGATCGCAGGAAAGACCAGCCATTTCACGCGCGCCTTCTTAATAAGCGTGTATAATGAGAAAATACCACCCTCACCTTTATTATCAGCTTTAAGAGTGAAAATAACATACTTGATCGTGGTCTGAAGTGTAATGGTCCAGAACACTAATTACATACCTCCAATGATCAACTTTGTTTTGATCTGTGCATTGCCAACTATGGCCTTCATCACGTAAATAGGAGAAGTACCTATATCGCCGTAAATAATTCCTAGAGTAACAAGTAAACCACCAAGCGTTATTTTGCTTAACTGGTTGTGATGATGCGAAGCCATGAAGGGTGTTTGAAAATCGAAACAAATGTAATACTATTTCAAATACGCAAACAAAAAATAGATGAAGACTGTTAAATATCATACAATAGCATCAAAATGTATAATTAACGCTTGTTTTAACGTGTTTTACCACAATAAATTTGTGGCATTTCGTTAAATGAACTAACTTTAATTGCTCTAGGTTTCATATGAAGAGGCTCCTGTTTGCCATATTCTTTTTTGCAATTTTTATTGCACAGGCAACCCATAACAGGGCAGGCGAGATCCTATATAAACGTATTGCACCATATACGGCCACTGTTAATGGTGTTATTGTTCCGGTTTACAATTACTCATTTCAGATCAACACCTATACCGAGATCAACAGTCCCGGTGGCAATGCCGACCGTTGTGAGCTTACACTATATTTAGGAAACGGCGACAGCATTGTGCTGCCTCGCGTAAATGGTGCGCCTGGACCAACCAGTGGCGATTGTGCGGGCACATATAACGGCGTAGACATTAATACCAATACACGCGTGAACGTTTACACCGGGGTGTATCAATACGCTAATGCCGGAATTTATAAGGTATACATGTACGACCCTAACAGAAATGCGGGGGTGATCAATGTACCCAATTCAGTGAATCAGCCCTTCTATCTGGAGTCCCTTTTGATCATTAATAATTTTACCGGGGCCAATACGGCTCCTGAATTTACATCTCCGCCTTTGGATCAGGCTTGCAATGGTGTTTGCTTTTATCACAATCCCGGAGCCTTTGATGTGGATGGCGATAGTCTCAGTTATGAACTTACCTTTTCACGAGGCATCGACCAGAACGGCACTATTGGTACGATGATTCCAGGATATACCTATCCTGATACCGGACCGGGCGGAACATACAACATCAATGCGGTAAATGGTACACTTACGTGGTGTTCGCCACAAAAGACCGGTGAGTATAACATTGCCTTTATTGTGAAAGAGTGGCGCAAAAACACAGCCGGGGTGTATACCATGGTTGGCTATGTGCTGCGCGATATGCAGGTGAAGGTGATAGGCTGTGTGAATAATGCACCTCCCGATCTTGTAATGCCAAATGACACCTGTGTGCTGGCAGGGGCGGTAGTCACCAAATCGATCATTGTGACCGATCCTAATACGACCAATTTTGTTCAGTTATATGGCTTTGGCGGCCCATTTACATCTACCTCGCCTTTGGCAACCCTTACCAATACTTTCGCGGTGGTTTCTTATACCTCCATATTCAACTGGCAAACATCCTGTGGCTTGATACGTTTGCAACCATATCAGATAACCATTAAGGCCGAGGATCAGCAGGCGCCAGTTAAACTTGTCACATTTAAAACATTCAATATTCGTGTTGTTCCGCCACCGGTACAAAATTTAACAGCTACACCAATCGGCGCCAATATCAAGATCGACTGGCAATTGAGCACATGCTTCACAAGTGTGAATCCGATCATCCGTTATGAGATCTATCGCAAGAATGATTGTAACCCTGTGACCTATGAACCTTGTGTAACGGGAGCTCCGCCAAGTCAGGGCTATGTGCTCACGGGCACTGTAACTGCAAACATTGCAACATTTACCGATACAAATAATGGTCAGGGCTTGGTGGTTGGGCAAGACTACAACTATATGGTGGTTGCCGTGTATCAGGATGGCTCAACAAGTTTCGGAAGTTCAACGGTATGCACAAAGCTTAAACGCGATATACCGGTACTGCTGAATGCAGACGTACAATCAACTTTTTCCACTACAGGAAATGTATTTGTCAGATGGACACGACCTATGACAAATGTAGGAAACCTTGATACACTTGTTCTTACAGGCCCATACACATTCAATCTGCTCTACAGATCGCAGGGATCCTCCGCATACACGAACATCTATTCAGTTACCAAGGCACAGTTCCATCTACTAAGACAGTTAACAGACACCACCTTTATACATACAGGCTTAAATACGGCATCAGAACAACATGAGTACAAGATAGAGTTTGTTGCCAACACCACAACCGTTGGAGCTTCGCAAAGGGCAACATCAATATTCCTTACTGCAACGGGTGGCGAAAGAAAAGTGAATTTAAGCTGGACCTCGAGCACACCTTGGAATAATTACAAGTACACCATTTATAGAAAAGATCCTTCACAAACCACTTACACCAGCGTTGCCACAACTTCACTAACTACGTATACAGATACCACCAAGGTGATCAACTTACAAACCTATTGTTATTATGTTGAAGGCGAAGGAAAATACTCAGACCCTTCTGTGCCGGGACCGGTTTTCAATAAGTCTCAGGAAACATGTGCCAAAGCAGAGGACAAAACGCCTCCATGCGCGCCGAGTTTAAGCATCACCTCAGATTGTATCACCGGCATGGTGAATATCACCTGGAACAACCTTGCATTAGGCTGTGCAGACGATGTGGTGAAATATTGTTTGTACAAGAAAGAAACAGAGACATCCGATTATATATTGATAGATACCTTATATGGTGCCGGTTCAACAGTTTACTATTTTGACGATCTGCCTGAGATCGCCGGTTGTTTTGCGGTTTCAGCAATAGATGCTACAGGAAATGTGGGCAACAAGAGCAATGATGTGTGCATTGATAATTGTCCTGAATTTGAACTGCCGAATATCATTACCATTAATGGTGATGGTGTAAATGATTTCTTCAAAGCCATTCGTGTTAGACACATCAAAGAGATCGATCTTTACGTATATGACAGATGGGGCACCTTGGTATACAAGACCAAAGACCCTTATTTCAAGTGGGATGGAACAAGCATTGCCAGCGGCTTGAAAGTAAGCGACGGAACCCTCTTCTATATTTGCGATGTTTTTGAATCTCGCGTAAAAGGCGTTAAACAACGCTTTCTCAAAGGATTTGTTCAAGTGATCAATTAAACTCTGTGCTAACTCAACCTTTTCAACAAACCATTAAACTGCATAAGCCATTATTAGACGGCATTGCACAATCGCTGCATCAGATCTTCAAAGAGAACAGGTATGCTGACAAGGTGCTTGAGCGCACATTCAAACAACACAAGCAATGGGGTTCGCGCGACAGAAAATTCATTGCCGAATCTGTCTATGACATTGTAAGACATTACCGTTTGCTTTCAGAGTTAGCACAAACACAAACGAATTTTTGGTTCATCACGTCGGTATATCTGGTGATCAAAGGCATTGATTTGCCCGATTGGCCTGAGTTCAAACACATTGATGAGACAAAAATAAAGAAGCATATGGCCCGCCTTCATGGACAGTTTGCATTGGAGCAATCGTATCCTGACGAGCTGAATGAACTTGGCGAAAAAGAACTTGGTGTTGAAAAATGGCAACAGGAAGCCACGGCCATGAATGAAACGGCGGAGGTGGTGTTGCGTGTAAATACCTTAAAAACCACAGTAGAAGCACTTCAGAAGAAACTGGCGGAAGACAGCATAGAAACAGAACGCGTAGATTTGTCGCACAATGCATTGATCCTAAAGAAACGCATGTCTGTTTTCTCCAATCCCTTATTTCAAGATGGGTGGTTTGAGATACAGGATGCGGGTTCGCAAGTGATTGGAGATTTTGTAGCGCCGCAACCCGGACAAGTGATCATTGATGCGTGTGCCGGTGCAGGAGGAAAAAGTCTGCACTTGGCCGCTTTAATGAAGAATAAAGGACGCATCATTAGCATGGATGTAACGCAATGGAAACTGGATGAATTGATGAAAAGGGCCAAGCGAGGGAATGCCGGCATCATTCAAACACAATTGATTGATGCAGAAGAGAAGTCGATAGGTAGAAATAAGGAAAAGGCAGATTGTGTGTTGATGGATGTGCCCTGCAGCGGCATAGGAGTATTGCGCCGAAATCCGGATGCCAAATGGAAATTCAATAAGGCGGTGTTTGACAGCACACGCCAACTGCAGCAGCACATCTTAAGCACGTATGTTTCTATGGTAAAGCCCGGAGGTTATGCCGTATACAGCACTTGCAGCATATTTCCATCAGAGAACAAAAAGCAAATCGAACTATTTTTGGACAAAAACAGTAATTTTGAATTCGTTGACGATAAGACCATTTATCCTAGTGAAGGGTTTGACGGGTTTTATATGTGTAAATTAAAAAAACAGTAAATCATGAAAAACATTACAATCGCATTGTTATTACTAATTGGCTTTGTTTCTAAAGCTCAAACAGGATAAGATGGGGATGCATCTACATTCAAAAAATTAATTGATGAAAAAAAGGTGATACTTATAGACCTGCTAAACCCGGATGAAATACAAACAAAAGGAAAGATCAAAGGCGCTATGGAGCTTGATTATCTTGCCAAAGATTCTGAACAACAGATCAAAAAACTTGACAAGAAAAGACCTATCTTATTTATTGTGCAGGAGGTGGAAGAAGCGGAGAGTGCAAGGACCTGATGGTTAAGGAAGGATTCAAGGAAGTGATAAACCTTGCAAAGGGCATAGAGGACTGGAAGAGACAAGGTTTTGAAGTAGAAAAGAAATAAAAAAACCCCGGAACAGTCCGGGGTTTTTTATTGATTATTTTTTGGCAGCGGCTTTTTTGGCAGCGGCTTTTTTAGGAGCAGCTTTCTTAGCAGCAGCCTTTATTACCTCTTTCTTTTTCTTTGGTCTTTTAACACCTGTAGAGCCAATGTGTCTTTTGCCTTTTTTGGTTTTTTTATCACCTTTTCCCATAATAAAGTTTTTAATTACGATAAAAATAGAAAATAATATTCAATGAAATTACATAAACGTATATTTACATTAAAAACCAATTGTTGAAAAACACCTTCCATAAGAATGAGCGACTGAGCAGCAGAAAAGCAATAGAGCGCCTGTTCTTAATAGGCCAGTCTTTCAACAGGTCACCTCTTAAATTGATCGCCATGGACTCAGAAATGGAGATCTTATATCGGAACCAGGTGATGTTTGTAGCCCCGAAAAAGAAATTTAAAAAAGCGCACGATCGTAACTTGTTGAAAAGACGCATGCGCGAAGCATACCGGTTGCAAAAGAATCATTTTTATAAGGAGCTTGATCAGCGAGGCCTGAATCTTCAATGCGCCATCATCTTTACAGGCTCTGCCCTCTGCGACTATGAGGAGATAAAAAAGGCGATGGATCTGCTGCTGGAACAATGTGTGAATAAATTCAAAAGCAGAGCATCCAATCAAATTAATGATTAACTTTAAGTACCTATTTTATCAGTAAATGAAGCGCCCTTTCTTTAAACGAATCGTAGTACTTTTTTCTGCCATTATTATTGGTGCAGCCAGTATTTCTTTTACCCAGGATTATTTTGAGATAAGCAAGAACCAAGACATTATTAATTCGTTGTACCGAGAGTTGAATGTGTCCTATGTAGATGATACCAAACCCTGACAGCTGATGAAGACCGGAATTGATGCCATGTTGAATTCTCTTGACCCATACACGATCTATTATCCTGAGAATGAGATAGAGGATTTCAAATACATGATGACGGGTGAATACGGAGGAATAGGAGCAACCGTGAACGACATTGATGGAAAGATCATCATTGCAGATCCTTATGAAGGTTTTGCTGCCTATAAAGCAGGAATACGTGCAGGTGATCAGGTGGTAGGGGTTAATGGTAATAATGTGGTTGGCAAACGAAGCGATGAGATCACTAACCTTTTAAAAGGCCAGGCCGGAACACCCGTGAAACTTAAGATCTTAAAGGCTGGTCAAACTACGCCCATCGAACTTAATCTTAGACGCGAAGAGATCAAAAGCAAAAGTGTGCCTTATTTCGGTTTGCTGAGCAACAATGAAACAGGCTTTATCTAGATTAAATCCTTTACTGAAATTTGCAGCAATGAAGTTAAAGCAGCCATTGTTGCTTTGAAAGCAAAAGGCAGTAAGAACATCATTCTTGATCTTCGCGGCAATCCGGGAGGATTATTGCACGAAGCCGTGAATATTGTGAATCTGTTCATTGATAAAGGACAGGAAGTAGTGTTCACAAAAGGCAAGGTTGCCGAATGGGACAAGACCTACCTTTCGGTGAACAATCCTATTGACACGCAAATTCCATTAGTGGTTCTGGTGGATGATTACTCGGCCTCTGCTTCAGAGATCGTTTCCGGCGCATTGCAGGATCTGGACAGAGCCGTGATCATCGGGCAGCGCACCTATGGCAAAGGTCTTGTTCAGCAAACCAAGGACCTGATCTACAATGCAAAAGTAAAGATCACCGTTGCCAAGTATTATATACCAAGCGGAAGATGCGTCCAGGCGCTTGATTATACCCACAAAGATGAAGAAGGCCGTGTTGACAAAGTGCCTGATAGTTTGATCACTGCATTTAAGACCAAAGGTGGCCGCGTTGTTTACGATGGTGCCGGAGTTATGCCTGATATGAAAACAGAGGATGAAAAACTAAGTCTGGTACTCATCTCGCTGTTGAGTAAGTATCATGTCTTTAACTATGCCACCAACTATTACCTTGCACATAAGGAGATTGTTGCAGCAAAGGATTTTAAATTAAAGGATGATGAATACGAACAATTTCTGACATACATCAAAGACAAGGACTATTCATACAAAACAAAAAGTGAATTGGAACTTGAAGAACTAAAAAAGAAAGCAGAAGAAGAGAATTATTATAACGACATAAAAAGTGAGTACGAGACTCTCTCTGCAAAGATCAGGTCGAACAAGAAAGACGATCTTGTGAAGAACAAGGAATTGATCAAACGCTTTTTAGAAGAGGAGATCGTAGGAAGATATTATTTTCAAAAAGGACGCATCGAGTTCAATCTAAGAAATGATAAGGATGTTGCCAAGGCAGCAGAGTTATTAAAGGATGAGGCCAAACTCAGATCAATATTAACCACTATTGAAAAACCAACAAAGCCATTTAATATGAACAAACGCTTTTAAACACGTAGTTCGTTAAGTGTATTTTTTCTCGAAAATAAAACCCCATTTCTTCTTTTTGATCGCCGCGGTTTTTTTGCAGTGGCAAATGAATCGCGTAACTCCGCCCTTACAGGCACCTGATGAATTCAATCATTTTTTCAGGGCCTGGCAAATTGCTGATGGGCAGTGTGCAACACTTCAGCAAGATAAGCGCCTTGGCGGGTATGTACCAGATTGTGTTCGTGAGTTTGTGCTGCCATTTTCAAACGCTGCAACAAATTTGAAATATGTACTTACCAAGGACAATCTCGTAAGATCCTACACGATCCCTTACAGGAATCGTGATTCTGTTTTTTACGACTATCCGAACACTGCCCTTTATTCTGCATTATCGTATGCACCCCAGGCACTCGCAATTAGTGTGTTAAAGAGGGCGGGAGCTTCCATGGCAGATATTTATTATGGTGGGCGTTATGCCATTTTTTGTTGTTGGCTCATCGCCATGTTCTTTGTCATTCGTATGATCCCCTTTGGTAAATGGCTTGTTACTTTTCTGTTGCTGTTGCCGATGCATGTGTATATTGTGAACTCCTATAGTGCTGATGCAGTTACAGATATTTTATCTCTCTTGTTCATTGCCTACGTTTTAAAATTATCGTTTACCGGCACTGATCCATTATCTAAGAAACACCTTTTTTGGTTGAGCGTTTTGCTCATTGGTCTTTCATTTGCCAAGGTGGTTTATATTGGACTGGCCATTCTTTTATTGCTAATTCCTAAACACAAGTTCACCACAAAAAAGGAATATGTAAGGTTTCAGATTGTTTTGCTGGCAGTAACATTACTCAGCACATTCTTATCATCAAAGGTGGTTATGATGAACTATCTGCCTTACGAACTATACAATCCGGGCCATAGAGAGAATATCATTCTCTCGAATTGTGCTAATTACGATAAACAAAAGGAATATATCCTGAGCCATGGAATGTATTTTTTAGAGGTGATCTACCGCAGCATTTTTGACCATCCGATCACGTACCTGAACGGCTACATTGGTATCTTCGGCAACAGCGATATTTTTCTGACTCGTGATCTGGTGTATCTGTCTTACGCACTTATTTTTTTAATTGCACTAACTGAATTCAACGCTGTTAATGTGTCAATTAAACAAAGATTCATACTTCTTCTATCCGGTTTTGCAGCGTTTGTATTATTGTTATTATCTCAACATCTTACGTGGGACTGTGTCGGGGAGGGCATTGTTGATTTTGTTCAGGGCCGTTATCTGATCCCGATCCTGCCGGCCATGTTCCTCTCACTTTCAAACGCACGGGTAGGATTCAGATTCTTACCTCCATTGGTGGTCATAGTATTTGTATTCATCATTCATAACTATTCATGTAATGCCACAGAGAAAAGATTTTATGAACCCACACAATATTACAAGAATGAATTCTATTGTGGCGCAGAATCACAGAATGAGTGGGGGTATTTTAAGACCAGCCAGAAATACCTTGAGATTAATGGAAACAAGTGCCAAACGTCTGAAACAGCGCGCACGGGTAAATACTCTGCAGAATTAAGCAAGAAGCATCAGTATTGTTATGAATATAAATTTAAAGGATTGCATTACGGAGATGTGATACATATTAGTTGCTGGCAAAAGGGCAATGGTGCGCAGATCGTTTTGACAGGTAAAGGAAAGAATTGTAAAGAGATCTACAGTCCTACGAATTTTGTGCATTACAGAGACAGCAAGGGTTGGGGATACATGCAATTCATACACACCTTCAGCAAGAAGTGTGACAGCACTGAGTTCATGGTATTTGTTTGGAATCCGGATACCACAAAGAAAGTTTTCGTTGATGATTTCCATTTTAAACTCTGGAAATACAACGATAATTACCTCGACAGTGTGTTCTTTAAATGAAAGCTTCCTTTTTAAAATAATCGACAATGGCGTCGGCCATCAGTTTGTTTTGCTGCTTGGCTTCCAGATGAGGTAGTTCCTCATTCAATGTCCAGTGAGGCCATCCGTCCGCATCCCTACCTTCATAGGTATAGAAATTATAAGGTTCAAGCAATGTGCAAATGGCTACATGCATGATCTCTAGCTTCTCATCCTTCTTGTATTTTTTAAATGGCTTGCCTAGCTCCTGAAGACCAATAACAAAAATAATGGCATCCATGTCAAGTTCGTGACCGAATCTTTCCTTGAGTTTTTCCTGAAGTATTTGCCAGTCGCTTTTCATTTTAAGAAAGAACCAATGAAGTCAAGAACACCCTCGCGACCTAATTGCTTTTCGGAAGAAGTAATAAAAGTATTGGGAAGTTCATCAAAGATCAATAAAAGCTTTTCTTCAATGGCCTTGATGTTTTGCGCAAGTTCGCTTTTCGAATTCTTATCTGCCTTTGTATAAATGATACTGAAAGGAATTCCTTTTTCGCCGCACCACTGCAAGAACTCGGCGTCTATTTGTTGAAGCGGTAAACGGCTATCAATGAGCACAAACAAGCACACAAGGTTTTCACGTTTACTGCAGTAATCAATAATGATCCCTTCAAACGCTGCCTTTTGTACTTTAGAGGTCTTAGCATAACCGTATCCCGGAAGATCAACCAGGTACCAGTTCTCGTTGATCAAAAAATGATTGATGAGTTTGGTTTTTCCGGGTGATGCTGATGTTTTTGCGAGTTTATTATTATTGCAAAGCATGTTGATCAAGGAAGATTTACCAACATTACTTCGGCCAATGAATGCAAATTCGGGCAAAGGAGACCTTGTACATTCACTTAATTTTGAAGAACTTTTATGAAACACTGCTTTTCTAACGATCTTATCAAGCCCTTCTCCTTCAGATAAGAATTATCGTGTCGCTCTTTTTTACTTTCGTAAATATCTTTTATTGTCACCAGGATGCCCGTTTCCTCAACCCCGCCAAAGGTAGGATTGATAGCTGTTCCAAAGGTTTTCATGGTACTGCTTAAGTTCATGTAGGCATTCACTAGAGGAGGAATGTTTTCTCCTAAAGCACGCACCAGTTTGTTCAGATGTGCATGCCCTTCCTTATAGTCTAATCCTTTCAGTTCTTCAAGGAATTTAGAAACGTCAGATTTATTGGAAAGTCCATGAATTGGAGTAACCAAATTATCCTTGTCAGGAAAATAATGCTGCATGAACGAGAGGATATAATCCCTTGCGGTCACATTAAAATCTGTATACATGGTAACCTTACCATAAAAGTATTTTTGATCGGGATTATCTACTACAAGCGCGCCCAAGCCATCCCACAGGTTGTCAAGGCTGAACAATCCTTTTCTGAACTGTTCACTTGGCTGGTATTGAGGCTGAATAAAACTTCTGCCTAACTCAATGGTGTAAGGCAAATACTCCTGATAAAATTTAGGGTTGAATTTAAACAGTTCAGTAGTGGCAAGTTTTACTTCGCCATTGATGTACTCGGCATTCTTACATAAGATATACCTGTAGGCGCCAACAATTTCTTTGTCTGCCGGATTCCAAACCAATAACTGTTCGTAGGGATGAGAACTTAGGTCAAAATCATCAAGATCTATTTCTTTGCCTGTACCACCGCCTGCATGCCTGAACGTAACCTCTCGGAGGCGCCCGATCTCACGCATAACGTTTGGCGAGTTCTTGTGATTGATTATATAGATCTCATTATTGCCATTGTTGGTCTTTCTAACGAATCGATCTTTATTCAACTCGTCTAACAAGGCATCTCTGCTTATTTTTTCAATAATGTCAACCGTCATACTAAGGTGTAAATATACTCAATTAATACCCCATTTTCAAATGGGCCCATACCCAAAGACCACATAATTATCACTATCCCAATGTTTTAGAATTAGTGGTTTAACTTAATTTTGCGATGGGCGTTGATATACACGTATTCGAAAATAGTATTTTGCCTTTCATGTATTTTTTAAGCATTCGTCATTTATCTTTTAGTAACTTCAACTCATGTTAAAACACGTTGCAATTCTGTTAGTCCTTTTCGGATCATTGAACGGGCAAAACAACTGGGATCTTAAATCCTGTATTGATTATGCCGTTAAACATAACATTCAATTAAAGCAAGGTGAGATCACAACACGCATCAACAAAAATAATTTAGATCAGTCTAAGGCCTCTGTGCTTCCCACATTGAATCTGGGAGCAGCTCACACCTACAATTTTGGTAAGACAATTGACAGGTTCACCAATACCTTTGCGAACACGCAAGTGCTTTCACAGAATTTTTTTGTAAGCAGTAATGTGGTTTTGTTCAGTGGATTAAGTCAGTATAACAACATCAAGGCAAATGAGTTCGCCTATATGAGCAGTGCTGAAACACTGAAGCAACAGCAGAATGATCTTACGTTGAATCTTGTGAATTTTTATTTGAATGTGATTTTTACGGAAGAACTGCTTGGCATTGCACAAAACCAATTCAAGATCACACAGGAGCAGCTCGACAGAACCAAAAAGCTGGTGGATGCAGGAAGTGCTGCCAAAAGCGTTCAGTACGATCTTGAGGCACAGCTTGCCAACGAACAAGTGAATGTAACCAACGCTGACAACAATTATCAGTTGGCCATTTTGAACTTAAAGCAACTCATGAATCTCGACAGCTTAAATTCTTTTTCCATTGTTAAGCCTCAGATAGAAGTGGATGCGCAACCCATCCTTAACACCTCCGTTCAATCGATTTACGAGATCGCTTTAAAGAACCAACCCAATGTGAAGGCAAGCGAATATAATTTATTGAGTTCTGAGAAATCGTTGGCTTCCGCAAGAGGAAGACGAAGTCCAACCTTGAGTATGACAGGGTCTATGGGAACCGGAACCTCAGGATTGGCAAAGAACATCAAAGATGTGAGAATTGTTGGTTTTGATACCACGGCTATTACCACGGGAGGAGACTATGTTTTATCACCACAAACTGAATTGGTCACAGAAACCAAACCTTTTGCCGATCAGTTCAAAGACAATGTGAATAAGAGCTTTGGGTTCACCATTTCGGTTCCGCTATTCAACGGACTGCAAACACACACCGGAGTAAAAAATGCAAAGCTTAGCTTGTTGAATGCTAAACTCAACGAGGACCTCACAAAACAAAATCTTTACAAGACCATTGCGCAGGCTTATACAAGCGCTCAGGCGGCACTAAGCAGATACCTTGCGAACAAAAAAAGTGTGGAAGCGTCTCAGGAATCGTTCCGGTTTGCAGATCAAAAATTCAATGTAGGTGCTATCAGTGCCTTTGATTATAACACTGCAAAGAACAGATTAATGAATGCTCAAAGCAATCTGTTGCAAAGCAAATATGAATACGTGATGAGATTGAAGGTGTTGGATTTTTACCAAGGCAAGGATCTGTCGCTATAATTAGCCAAGAACGATATCTTTCAGGGCTTTTACCCAAACATCTGAACTGTTAAGGCTAGGCACAAGTGTAACTTTTTCACCTCCGTGTTCTTCGAATATTTCCTGGTATTCAGTTCCGATCTCATGAATGGTCTCCAAACAATCAGCTACAAACGCAGGAGAGAACACCAATAATTTTTTTACGCCTTTCTCCGCCAATTCTGCTACCACTTTATCACTGTATGGTTTAAGCCATTTATTGTCTAAGCGGCTTTGAAAGGCTGAGGTATATCTGCCTTCGGGAATATTCAGTGCTTTTACAAGTTGACGGGTTGTTTCCATGGAGTTAGCCCTGTAACAAAACCTGTTGTTAGGCGTGATCTTATTGCAGCACTCACCCATCTGACATGTGTTATTACCATAGTGTACCGAGCCCTTTAGGATCTGTCGTTCAGGCAACCCATGATAGCTGAAAAGGATGTGATCGTATGCGTTTACATCAAAATTCTTCGCTTCATTCACAAGAGCCTCCACAAATTTCGGATGATCGTAAAATTTGGAAATAACATTAAGGCTAGGGATCACTTCCCAGCCCTTGATCAATCTTAGTACTTCTTCTAAGGTACTGCCGGTACTTGATGAAGCGTACTGAGGATAAAGCGGAATGATGTGAATTTTTTCAGGCCTTAATTTTCTGATATTTTCAAGTGCAGAAGCAATGCTGGGGCGCTGATAACGCATGGCCAGTTCAACATGAATATTCTCCGGCACAATTTGCTGAAGTTTCTTTTGAAGATCAATGCTATGGAGTAATAATGGGGAGCCTTCTTTGGTCCAGATGGCCTTATACAATTTGCTGGATCGAAAACTCCTGAAAGGCACGATGATCATATTCACCAGAATAAATCTGCCGATCGCGTTGATGTCGATCACGCGTTTATCATTGAGGAATTGTGTGAGGTATTTACCAACCTTTCCTGGTTCAGGCGAATCTGGAGTTCCAAGATTAATGAGCAGAATGGCTTCCTTTGACATGGTTGATTAACACTTAAAGAGTTGTTTTGTTTTCGCTTTCAGAAGCGCTACCAGAAGCTTCTGCCATGGCTGCATTCTCCGTTTCTTTTTTCTGGAATTTTTTCTGGAACACCAACAAAAGACCTACGCCTACTGAAATTGCGGCATCTGCAAAATTAAATATCGGTCTGAAGAATTGAAATTCTTCTCCGCCCCAAATTGGCATCCAGCTTGGAAAATGACCATTGTAGATCGGGAAGTAGAACATATCAACCACATGTCCGTATAGTACGCCTGCATATCCATTTCCGGGGGCTACAAGTTTTGAGACATTGAACTCATCACTTTCAGTGAAGATGCTCCCGTAAAATACACTGTCAAAAATATTACCCATGGCCCCTGCGAGGATCAGTGATACACAGAACACGAACAGTGGATGTTCTTTATGTGTTACAATGTGTTTGATATAGAACAAGCCTGCAATGCTGGCAATGATGCGGAACAAGCTTAGGATGAGTTTTCCGTAATTGCCACCGAATTCCATACCAAATGCCATGCCCGGATTTTCTGTAAAGTGGATGATACACCAGTTGCCCAATCGGCCAACCTCGCCGAGAGGATAATTCATCTTGATATAAATTTTGATGAACTGGTCGACAAACAGCACCAGTAGAATGGTTATGATGGGTATTCGGTAGCGTTGGAACATAAATAAAAAAGGTTATTTATTGCAGTGCAAAAATAACCTTTTAGTATGGTTGTATGAATTAATTGTTTTGGTTTAACTTGGCATCAATGCTTAATGTAGCATGAGGCACGCTGCGTAAGCGCTCTTTTGGAATTAGTTTTCCGGTTACGCGACAAATTCCGTAGCTCTTATTCTCAATACGCACCAGGGCATTCTTAAGATTGATGATGTATTTTTCCTGACGAGAAGCTAACTGTGCTGTTTCTTCTTTGCTCATCACATCACTTCCATCTTCCAGTAACTTAAATGTTGGCGACGTGTCATCGGTGCCATGGTTATCCTCATTACTTAAAGTTTGCTTCAGTAGATCGTAATCTGCCTGAGCTTCCTTTAATTTCTCAAGGATCAATTCTTTGAACTCAGCCAATTCTTTATCAGAATAGCGGGTGCGGTTATCTTTTGTATTTACAAATGGCTTTGGAGATTTTTCAGCTTGTTTTTTGATCAATGGTTTAGAAAGATCTACCTGTAACGGTCTGTTTCTGATATAGGCCTCCATGCTGCTTCCGCTTGATTTGCCTTCATTCTTCTTACGGCGTCCGCGTCCACGTTTGATAGGTTCTTCATCATCGTCATCATCAATATCCGGAACATCACTTCCTTCAAGGTCTACCAATCCTGCTTCATCAAGTTCGCCTACCAGCACATCATCATCTTCTGCCTTTTCATAGTCATCCTTAACATCCACATCTTCATCTTCTTCTTCCTCTTCCGGAAGATCCTCATCCTCTTCATCGTCGCCACCCTTCTTTCCTTTTTTAGAAGATTTTTTTGATTTTGGCTCTGGTTTACCTTTCTTTTTGATCGCATCTATTGGCTTTCCTGCCGGCTTTTTAGCGGCAGCAACCACCTTTTTCTCTGCTTTTTTCTCTGCCTTCTTAGCAACAGGCTTTGCAGCTTTTTTCTCAATTTTCTTTGGAGCCGGTTTGGCCGGTTTAGCAGCTTTCTTCTCCACTTTCTTTGGAGCTGGCTTAGCCGGTTTCTTCGCAGCCTTCTTTTCTACTTTTTTGGCAGCAGGCTTTGCAGCTTTTTTGTCGTTCTTTTTAGCAACAGGTTTGGCAGCCTTTTTAGGAGCCGGTTTTGTTGCTTTCCCTTTCTTGTTATCTTTTTTTGCCATATGCTTAAATAGCTGTTTAATTTAATTTTTCAATTGAGATCATTGTAGAAATAGATTCATCAACCTCCACCATACTGGCTCCTTCAGTGGTTAAAGAGCCTACCAATTCTAAATTGCCAGTAAGGGTCTCTGAACAAATATAACTTTAATTATTCTGAATTGCCGTATCCAAATTGTTATTTTGTTGTATTCTCACTAAAATTTTATCTGTTACGTCAAAACCCTTGTCTTTTCTCATATTCTGGATGCGGTTCACCAATTCGCGGGCCAGTCCTTCTTCACGCAATTCAGGTGTGATGGTCACATCCAGTGCAACGGTAATGGCCCCGCTGTTCGCTACTTTCCAGCCCGGTATGTCCACCGGAATGATCTCCACGTCTTCATTTTCTAAAACGATCTCAGTTCCATTCAGAACGATCAGATGTTTTCCATGACGCTCGATATCGCTGATGATCTTTGCACCGTTTTCAGCAGCAAACGCCTGAACGGCTTTCATGTGTGCACCACATTTTTTGCCCAAGGTCTTAAAATTCAACTTCAGATTTTTTACGATCTGTGTCTTGCTTATATCTACAAACTCTATTTCCTTCACGTTCACCTCGGCAAGTATAAGCGATTTTACTGCATCGATCTTTTGCTGAACATCTTTATCCAACACAGGTATCTGTATTTTTTGCAAAGGCTGACGCACCTTGATGTTCTCTTTCTTGCGGATCGATAAGATCATGGAAGAGATCTTCTGTGCCAGCTCCATGCGCGATTCAAGAGCAGTATCAATGGCTGATGCGTTGGCCTTTACAAATTCAGTTAAGTGAACCGATTCGTAAGAAAGCGCTTTAAAGGTAGATGAAGACCCTTTTACCGGTGTGCTCAGGTTCTGATATAACCACTCACCAAAGAATGGAGCAATAGGGCTCATCAACTGTGAGATCACAAAAAGGCATTCATGCAAAGTCTCATATGCAGCTTGTTTATCGGCACTCATTTCTCCTTTCCAGAAGCGGCGACGACTTAAGCGAACATACCAGGTGCTTAAATGTTCGTCAACGAATTCTTCAATGCTTCTGGCGGCGCGGTGCGGTTCAAATGCCTCATACTGTTCGGTAACATCCTTTATGAGACTGTTGAGTTTTGAAAGGATCCATCTGTCCAATTCCTGACGATCCTGCAATGCAATTTTCTTGCTTTCATCTACTGTAAAGCCATCTACGTTGGCATACAAAGCATAGAATCCATACGTGTTGTAAAGAGTGCCAAATAATTGGCGCTGAACCTCACTGATGCCATCCACGTCGAATTTTAAATTGTCCCATGGTGCAGCATTTGCGATCATATACCAGCGTGTAGCATCAGCGCCGTATTTGTCAATGGTCTCAAACGGGTCAATGGCATTGCCCAAACGCTTGCTCATTTTGTTCCCGTTCTTATCAAGCACCAGACCATTGGATACAACATTCTTATATGCCACAGAATCAAAATTCATGACGGCAATGGCATGCAAGGTGTAGAACCAACCGCGTGTTTGATCAACACCTTCTGCAATGAAATCTGCAGGATAATATTTCTTTTGATCGATCAGTTCTTTATTCTCAAACGGATAATGCACCTGCGCGTAAGGCATGGCCCCGCTATCAAACCAAACATCAATGAGATCAGGTTCTCTGAAAAGTTTTTTGCCGTTCTTCTCAAGTACAATGGTATCAGCGTATGGCTTGTGAAGATCAAACGTGTTGTAATTCTCTGCACTCATATCGCCGGCTTTGAAATCGGCCATAGGATTTTCTGACATTACGCCTTTAGCAATGGCATTGGCAATTTCTTTTTGCAATTCTTCGGCAGAGCCAATGCAAATTTGTTCGCTTCTATCTTCGCTTGTCCAGATAGGAATAGGGATACCCCAGAATCTTGAACGTGACAAGTTCCAGTCGTTCAAATTCTCGAGCCAATTTCCAAAACGTCCTGTGCCTGTAGCTTCTGGTTTCCAATTGATGGTCTTGTTCAGTTCCATCATGCGTTCTTTGGCTGCAGTGGCCTTAATGAACCATGAATCGAGCGGGTAATATAACACAGGCTTATCTGTTCGCCAGCAATGAGGATAGCTATGCTCGTAAGTTTCTTTCTTAAAGAGTTTGCCTTCTTCCTGTAGTTTTAATACAATACGCTCATCAACACTCAGGTAAACCTTAAGATCCTTGATCTTCCCATTGGCCTCAAGTATTTTCTTTTGATGTTCAAACTCAGCTTTCTTTTCTTCATCGGTTAGGTAGGCCTCTTTCACATACTCTTCACCATAAAGGAAAATTCCATCCTTTACTTCAGGTAAAAATTTTCCTCGTTTGTCAACCAGGGTTAGTCCACCAATCCCATTTTGTTTGGCAACCCTGAAGTCATCAGCACCAAAGCTTGGCGCAATGTGCACTATACCGGTTCCATCAGTGGTGGTCACAAAATCACCAACGATCACTTTGAAAGCATCACCTTCAGGTTTTACGAAAGGCAACAGTTGTTCGTAGCGAATGCCAGCAAGATCGGAGCCTTTGAAATGAGCAATGATCCTGAACGGAATATTTTTATCACCTGGTTTATACTCATCAAATGAAAGCTCAGCATTTTTTTCTGAGAAGTATTTGTTCACAAGGTCTTTTGCCAAGATCACATTTTGTGGTTTTCCGGTGAACGGGTTGAAGCTGTGTACTACAACATAATCAATATCCTTACCCACTGCAAGTGCAGTATTGGAAGGAAGGGTCCATGGAGTAGTTGTCCAGGCTAAAAAATATAGTGTGTCAGAATTAGGGATCTGCAATTTGTGTTCAGAAACTTTGAATTGAACTGTAGCTGTTCTGTCTTTTACATCTCTGTAACATCCTGGCTGATTCAATTCATGTGAGCTTAAACCTGTTCCTGCTGCAGGTGAGTATGGCTGAATGGTGTAGCCTTTGTAAAGCATCTCTTTTTTATAAAGATTCTGCAATAACCACCACACACTCTCAATGTATTTGTTATCGTAAGTGATGTATGGATCGCCCATATCCACCCAATACCCCATTTTATTGGTAAGCTCTTCCCATTTATCTGTGTACTTCATTACCTCCTTGCGGCAGGCTTTATTGTAATCTTCAACAGAGATGTATTTTGCACTTTGTTTGTTTCCGATATCTTCTTTGGTAATGCCCAAACTTTTTTCTACACCAAGCTCAATAGGCAATCCATGCGTGTCCCAGCCGGCCTTACGTTTCACCTGAAATCCCTGCAGGGTTTTAAAACGACAAAAAATATCCTTGATACTTCTTGCCATCACGTGATGAATGCCGGGCATACCGTTGGCGCTTGGAGGACCTTCATAGAACACCCAGGGTGTTTTTCCTTCGCGCGAAGTAACAGACTTTTCGAATGTATGGTTCTCGTTCCAAAAGCGCAATACATCTTTACTGATCTGCGGTAAATTAAGTTGCTTATATTCAGGATATTTCTTCATTATAGCTGTTTAAAAAAGAGTCCCGAATTTAAGAAATTTTTTAAGACAAAAAATACATTTTTAGGGCCATAAAAGGGTTCAAAATGAGAAGGTATGACCATTGTCATGGCGCTGTTTTGGCAATATTTGGTAATTTTGGACATTGTATATGAAATTTTTCAAGGCACTCTATTCTATTTTTAATAATAAATGTCCTCGTTGCCACAAAGGCGATGTATTTAAACACAAGAATCCGTATGATCTAGGCAATTTGTTCAACATGCATGCCACATGCAACCATTGCGGATTGCTTTATGAGAAGGAGACCGGTTTTTTCTATGGTGCCATGTATGCCAGTTATGGCTTGTCTGTAGGCTGGTTCATTGTATGGTACGTGATCCAAAATTTCTTTCTGAATCTTGATACGCTGGAGTTTGCCATTGGCCTTGTCATCAGCATCATCGTGATGAGCCCTTTGAGTCTTCGATGGTCGCGTTTGATATGGCTTAATATCTTTTACAGTTACGATAAAAAGCTTGCCGATGCAGATCCGGTAAAGCATTAAATAGTATAACATGAGAACACTTCGATCATTTTGGTTTGTATTTACGTTCGTACTGTTTGTCTTGAATACCAAGGCGCAAACAGTGTATGTAAGTGAGATAGGAAAAAATTTCACAAGAAGAACTGCGACCTTGTAAAAACCGGCAAAAAGGGTATTGAGCTTAAAGAGGCCAAGAAACAAGGCTTGGAGGCATGCAAGCATTGCAAGCCGGAAGAGGCGGTTGAACCAAAGAAAGAGAAGGCACCTGCTAAATCGAAATGATTATTTACCTACCTTTGAGGTGTGGTAAAAATTGGCCCCATAGAACTTCCTGATTTTCCTTTGTTGCTTGCTCCTATGGAGGATGTAAGTGACCCGCCGTTTCGTTATGTATGCAAGCAGTACGGTGCCGACCTTATGTATACTGAATTCATCAGTAGTGAAGGGCTAATCAGGGATGCCATCAAAAGCCGCATGAAGCTGGACATCTTCGACTATGAGCGACCAATAGGCATTCAGATCTTTGGAGGAGATGAAGAGGCCATGGCATTGAGCGCTAAAATTGTGGATGCCACCAATCCTGACCTTGTGGATATTAATTTTGGATGTCCCGTGAAAAAGGTGGTGTGCAAAGGTGCAGGAGCAGGTGTGCTAAAGGACATTGACCTGATGGCGCGTTTAACAAAGGCCGTGGTAAAAAGCACAAACTTACCTGTGACCGTGAAAACACGATTGGGCTGGGACGAAAGCAGCATCAACATTATGGAAGTTGCCGAACGCTTACAGGACGTGGGGATTCAGGCACTGACCATTCACGGACGAACACGTGCCCAGATGTACAAAGGACATTCGAACTGGCGCTATATTGCGGAAGTGAAGAACAACCAAAGGATCAAGATACCGATCTTTGGCAATGGAGATATAGATAGTCCGGAAAAAGCGCTGGAATACAAGAACACCTATGGTGTTGATGGAATTATGATAGGAAGGGCGGCCATCGGGTATCCATGGATCTTCAACGAAATAAAACATTTTATGAGTACGGGTGGTCATTTGTCTAAGCCTACCATGGCCAATAGAGTAGAGGTATGCAGGACACATTTACAGAAGTCTGTGGAATGGAAAGGAGAGAAGCTTGGTATTTTAGAGATGCGCAACCATTACGCGAATTATTTTAAAGGAGTTCCAAATTTTAAAGAAACGCGAACAAAGCTTGTCACACTTCCTTCGTTCAATGATGTGAATGAGGTATTACAAAGCGTTCTAGAACGCCCGGAATTCATGGAAGTTTAAATCCAATAACCATTCGGTCGTCGGTTTGAGACACCTCTCCTTGCCAATCAGTGACAAATCGTTTCAAATAATTTCTTTGACCGTTCATTTCCAGTTTACTGGCATTTACCAACACCTTTTTGAATGTTTTGGATGTAAGTTTTTTGTATTGTGGTCCGCCAAATTGGTCTTTGTAACCGTCGCTGTATAGATAATAGGTGGCATTTGCGTCGTAAGGTATTTCAACGGAACTAAACTCAACATCGTCAGACTCACCGATGGTTTCGCGTTGTGCTGCAAATTCGGAAAGTTGACCATTCAAGATCATTGCACCGTTATTTCTTGCACCACTAAAGAACATTCGTTTGTCATTTAAATTGATGGTGACAAGAGAAACATCCATGCCATCTTTAGGAGAATGCTCGTCTACATGAGCATTTAATTGTGCATAGAACAAATGATTCAATCGAGTAAGAATGTTCCCGGGCTAATAAATATTTTCTTCATACACGATCTTGTTCAGCAAGGTTGTACCAACTACGCTTAGCATTGCCCCCGGCACACCATGTCCTGTACAATCGGCAGCTACAATAATAAGATAGCCGTTTTCCTTTCCAATAAAGAAAAAGTCGCCACTAACCTTTGCTTTTGGCTGAAAATAAATAAAGCTTTCAAATAAGGTGTTCACCAAAACCTGTTCACCTACAAGAAGTGTTCGTTGGATCTTTTGCGCATAAGTGATACTGTCTAAAAGCTCGGTGTTTGCACGTACAAGTTGAAGTTGTTTATGGCGGATCTCTTCGGTGCGTTGATCAAAGGTTTTCTCCAGAATCTTCAGAATCTCAATATTCCGTTTATAGCGGACATGAAAAATTGCAGCGATGATCATCAACACCACCAATCCGAGAAGGATATAGAAGGTATTGGATCTGTAGAACGGTGGAACGATCTTTATTTTTATTCTCACAGGGTCTGTATTCCAGGTATTGTCGCTATTGGCGCCAATGACCAGAAACTCATATTCCCCCACTTTTAATTCATTGAATGAAACAGTATGATCATTTAAGTTATTTTTCCATTCCTTTTGAGCAGGAAGCAGTTTATACCTGTAGGAGTTCTTCTCAGGCAAATTAAAATCAAGTACTGTAAAGTTGATCTTAAAGGAGTTCTTACTTTCAGGTATCTCTATGGTTTTGCCATTGAGATTGCTAATGATCTCCAGGTCATTTCCAATTCCAATCACGCTGGTGATATCGAGCTTTGGAATGGAGAAATGCGTAGAATGCATTCCGGGATTCATGATCACCATGCCATTAGCCGTTGCCAGATACAAATAACCTTCAAAGTAGTCAATGCTTTTGATAATATTCGAAGGCAAACCATCCAGTACAGAATATTCCATGATCTCCTTTGAATTAGGAAAATACCTGTACAGGCCAACGTTGGTGCCGATCCAGATATTATTCTTTACTTTTTTAATGCAATTGATCTCATTAAAGAAATCATTCTTTGCGTTACGGATGATCTCATAGGTATTGGTTTTAATGTCAAAATTAAGCAGACCCAGATAAGAGCTTCCTAAGAGTAAGTGATCGTTGTCTAGTGCCTCAACGGCAATGATGTTCCCTGCGTCCTGAATGGTAATGATCTTTGAGGAAGCACCATTGATCTTTAAAAGTGAACTTTGAGATGTGAAGTAAGTACCTGAAGGCATTGATATTCCTGAGAAGAAGAAATTAGTAGAGTTGGCAGGTTTCTCAATGAATTCAAAAGTTTCAGTGTTTTTGTTGAATTTTACTATTTGTGCAGAACTCCCGATCCATAAAACATCTTTATTATGATAATCGTCAAACACCTCCGTAAAGTGGTGTTGCTGCTTAAAAAAGTAATGCTTGATAGATGCCCCATTCTCTTTCAGATCAATACGTTCAAAATTATATTGTCCGGAAGCATAAATAACACCTTCATTTGTTTCATGGAATTTTTGTACAAATCGATCCTCCATGCGGCCTTCACTTCTCATGCCAAAATGAATGCTTGCTGATTTTTTCTGCAATTTGTCATATATCGCAATACCATCACCATCAATGCTTACAAGCACCTTATTCTTATGCACTCTGCTTTGCCACACACTCATGAGCTGGTTAGAACTAAAAGTGTTGTCATCCAATTCGGCATTTCTTTTGATGACCTCAAAGTTGGCACGTTTTGAGGATTGTTTTTGCAGACCCACGTCAGTTCCGAACCAGGCCACATCATTCTCGTCTTTGTAAAAGGCCCATACTTTGTTGCTTAACAGAGATCTGGCGTTGTCTGCTTCATTTTTTATGACTATAAATTCTTTTTTATCAATATCGAATACAGTAACACCAAAGCTCCAGAACCCTTGATAAATATAGTTGTCATTGCTGTGAAAGTAACTGGTGTTCGACAGAAAGCTATTCGGGGCCTTATAGAATGTTTGTTTAAATGTATTGGGATCGATGTTAACCAATCCATCATCCACCGCCACCCAAATGCTGGCACGATAATCCTCAGATATTCCAACGTGGCCGGAAGAACCATATTCTGACACAACAAACTCATGAACAAGATTTCCTTGTGTGCTGAGCTTATATGCTCTGAATTTTATCTCTGACTCCGAAAATTTTTTTGTACCAAACCATACATCTCCATTTCTGTCAACACACATGCTCTGGATATGTATTCCATCGAGCAATGCCTTAGAGCCGATCAAATAGGGTGTTAGCTTGTTGTTTTTACGATCATAGAGCATCACGCCGGACGATGTGCCCGCTATAATTTGTCCGTCCTTTAATTGCGCGAAACAATTTACGGCCTTCTTCTTTTTAATGTCAGGAAGGGTACTATCAATTTTGGTACGTTTGAAGTGGTTTTTTTCGAACGAATAGACGCACAAACCGCCTGAAGTTCCAATCAGGAGTTCTTCATCAAAATACTGTTTGATGCATCTGATCGATGGGTGGATAAGTGAAAGTGAGTCGTTTTTGTAACTTCTATACGCATTGAAATTATAGCCGGCATAAAAGTTCAGACAATTGGAAGTGGCCACCCATAAAAAGACCTTTTGAAAGCTGCAGATGGGAGTAAAGAACGAGCCAGTCATTTCTGAGGAACTAACCTTGTCTAACACTACTGCATTTTGGGAATGCAGTCCCGAAGACAGCCAGAAGAAAAGTAAAAGTATATAAACCTTGAAGTTCACAAGCTTCTAAGATAACATAATAATACTGAATGAAAAAAGGGGGCCGAATGGAGCCCCCTTTTTATAGTTCAATAAAGAAGAGATTATTCTAAGATGATCTTCTTAGTTGTTTTAGCACCATTGCTTTCAACATTTAAGAAGTATACACCTTTTGCTTGATTTGAAAGGTCTAAAGTAACATTTTGAGTGCTGTTTGCTGACTGGCTCAATACAACCTTGCCAAGAACATCAACCAAAGTTAAAGTATAAGCATCAACGTTAGCAACTTCAACAGTGATCTTGTTTTTTGTTGGGTTAGGGAACACATTTAATGAAGCAACAACTTCAGTGTTATTAGAGATACCAGTACAGTTCTCAATAGTTACCACCTTGTCAGAAGAGCTGGTTGAAGTACCGCTTGTTGCAGTTAATGTGATGGTATAGGTTCCTGCGTTAGCAAATGATACTGTTGGAGTAGCTGCAGTAGAGTTTGAAATAGTAGCTGCAGGGAATACTGACCAAGAGAATGCAGGAGCTGGGTTACCAGTTGAGAAGTTGCTGATAGTTGCAGTTGAAGGAGCACACTCTGAAGTACGAGTAGCAATGAATCCAGCAAACGCGTTGCTTCCTAACAAGTTTCCGTTGTATTTGAAGATACCTTCTAAAGAAGAGTTAGCTTGATCGCTGAATGTTCCGGCCCATCCTGTTTGAGGGCTAACGAAATCAACGTTCAAATACTGGATGTTAGTGCTTCCCCAGTTGGTCCAGGTTACACCGTTGTCAGCTGAATAAGAGATCAATTGGTTACCAGTACCGGCACCAGCAGATGCGTATAAACCAGAACCTGGGATGTTGCAAATGTCATTCTTACCTACGTTAGGGTCAATAGTGTTGATTTGAGTCCAAGTTGCACCACCATCAGTTGTGTTATACATTTCAAAAGTTGCAGGGTTTGTGCTTGTATTGTAAACGTATGCTACACCGTTGGTAGCACTAGAGAATGCAATATCATTAACACTTAAACTTGCAGTAGGAGTACCTGGCAACACAGCTACGTTCCAAGTGTTTCCACCATCAGTTGAACGGAAGATACGGCCTTTATTAGTACCCCACCAGAAATTAGATGAACCAAATTTTTCATAGATGTTTACCAATCCATATTCGCCTGATGTTGGGTTTGGAATGTTGGCACCCGGTACTTTTGACCATGTGTTACCACCGTTTGTGGTAGTCCAGATCTCATACTCACCGCCTACAGGATCACCTTGTGTAAAACCAATATTGTTATTGGTGAAGGCTACTACATTACAGAAAGCAGCGCTATTCGTATACATTTGAGTTGCATAAACCTCCTTCCAGGTTGCACCTCCATCTTGTGTTCTGAAAATACCGCCTTTAGACTGTGTTCCTTTATCATAGGCCGCAACCCATGCGTTGTTTGCATCAATTGCATCAAGATTTGCAATTACATAGCTGCTTGTATCACCAATACCCGGAGTAGTAGCACTAGAAAATACGGGTGCTGACAAGAAAGTGTTTCCACCATCTATTGAACGTGTGAACCAGCAGTAGTTTCTTCTAGGAGCCATACCGTCGTATCCGATAGCCCATACCACGTTGTTATCAATGGCATCTAAAAATCTAACACCTGCTGAAACGATAGGGAAGTTAGAGTTTTGAGTGATAGTCCACGATGGACTAGGAGTTTGTTGTGCGAAGCCTGTCATAGCAGCTACCGCACCAATAATTGAAAGTAAAGTTTTTTTCATTTTCTGCGAAATTATTAATGGTTAAAAGTAAGGAATTAATACTAATTAAACAATTTTAAAAGAAAATGGTTCTTTTAACAAATTAAGTAATTTTGCGCTAAATTTTAGAATGATTGAAACTGATATAGCCATTGTAGGTGCGGGTCCGGTGGGCTTGTTTGCCATATTTGAGGCAGGCTTGTTAAAAATGCGTTGCCATTTGATAGATTATTTGCCCCAGCCGGGTGGTCAGCTTTCTGAGATCTATCCAAAAAAACCGATCTACGATATTCCGGGATTTCCAAGCATTAATGCGCAGGACCTCGTTGACAATCTTATGAAGCAGGCAGAGCCGTTCCATCCGACCTTTACATTGGGGGAACGCATTGAAAGCCTTGAGAAAAAAGCAGAGCGCGAATTAATTTTAACAACTAATCTGGGCACTATGATCCAGGCCAAGGTGGTGGTGATCGCCGGTTGATTGGGTTGTTTTGAACCCCGTAAACCCGAAGTTGCGGGACTTGAAAAGTTTG
>DAISHL010000002.1:0-21772 GCA_036822555.1 Bacteroidota bacterium
TTACGAAGTAAACACATGGATTAGCATTATTTAAACCAACATTGATCACGTTCTCACCAACCTGACCGTTAACGCTCATTGAATTGATCTTTTGACCAATTGCATTGAACACATCAACAGATACAGTGTTTGCATTGCTTAAGCTAATAGCAACGTTAACGCTGTTCTTAGCTGGGTTAGGGAATACACGGCTTTCAGTTACTTCATTTTTAGCAGAAGCAGGGATGCCAGTATTGATAGATCCACCGCAAGCACTGCTTGGGAAAGCAAACTGGATATGAGCCATGCCAAAGAAGTTATCTACAGCAGCACCACCATCGTAAGCAGTGTTGTTTGTAACTGAGAATGGAATTGCCATTGTAGCTGAAGTAGCAGTTGAAGAACCAGCTTTCATTTCGCTTGACATGTAGTGGAAATATGCTTTATCTTTTACACGTGCAATAGCATTTGCAGTAATGTTGTATTCATCTGTACTCACAGAACCATCACAAGTACGGTAAGCTCTCACTTTAATGTTAGGGAACTCATTCCATTTTACTTGGTTAGTAGTTACAGTAGTGTCAGACTCACCCCATGAGTAAGCTAAGAATTCACCATCGTAGGAACGGGTAATTTGGATACGAGAATCAGAAGATACAGCTTGTGCTTGAGATTGGTTAGCCCAAGGGTTTGAACCAAATCCTGGCTGACCTGAAGTTTCAGAAGGACCTTCAGTACCTAATGAATCAATAACAACAGGAGTCCAAGCAGAAGTACCATCGCCAATGTAATCTACGATCAATGGACGAGCAGTATGCCGGTGAGGCCAATGGTAAGTTTCACCATTGATAGTCCAACGGCTTAAGTAGTTCATTGAATCAACGTGAGATGAAGCATGACCGATAGCAGTGGCAACAATGTGTAATTTATCATTCTTGTCAACAGTAACATCAATTCCTTCGCCCCAGAACCAAGGAGCTTCTGTAGAAGGAGCGGCAGTATACCCGTCAACTGAACGCATAGTGTTCTTAATTTGATTAATAACTGGAGTATTAGCATTGAAATCAATTCCATTCACAAGGTTCCAAGAAGTACCAGAGTTAGTTGTTTTGTAAACGATTGGTTGGAATCCACGGTTAGCAGAACCAGGAGCAACGCCTTGACGTACACCAATGAACATTACATAACCTACAGTACCTGCAGTATTCCAGCTCATATATGGATTTGCTTGGAATAATTTAGATCCGTCAGTTCTGTTCTCAGTTGGAGGAATCAATGAGTCAGCAGTCCAAACCATTACACCTGCATTAAAGCTACCTTTAATAACTGCAGCACCACGAGCGCCATAAGCAGCGTTTGTAGTACCGTTGATGTCATTAACGATTGAACCTGCAGTGTAAATGTTACCATTTGTAGGCATGCTAAAGCCATAACGAGGGAAATCATGCTTAGGCATCGAAGGAGAAGTTGATGAACCAAATGGAGGTGTGTTTGAGAAGAATTGCTCATCAGCACCTGGAGCGTTCTTTGGAGTTGCAGTAACTGACTTACTTGCATACCAGCTTCCGATCCAACCTGATCCACTAGTTACAGGACCCATACCAACAACATAAGCTTTGTTGTAGTCAGTATTTCCCGGAGGATTGTAGATACCACCTTGTGGGTAACGACCAAGATTTGCAGCATCAGCCCAGATCAAAGTACTATCCCAGCTAGATAAATTGTTTGTAGATGCATCATTTTTACCTAAGTAAACAACAATGTTACCACTGTTTGAATCACCAGAAGGTGAAGTTACATAAGTTTGACTCTTTCTTTGAGTGAATGTAACAGTGTTGATGATACGGTTATACGCCAATGGTTTCGAAGCAGAAACCAACATACCGAAAACGTTCATAGAACCCGATAACCTGTAGAAAGTTGAACTAAGGATTGGGCTACTAATTGCATTGGTAGCGTTGTTAGAGTTTGAGCTTACAGTTTCTTTAACTGCAGCAGATGGCTTGTTCGCAGCAGTTGGAGTATCATACATGTCAAGATTAGCCTTTGTGAAGCTATTCAAATAACGCTTGTCTTCAACCAACTTCGCACCTTCGAACAGTTGCTTTTGTTTTTGTGAAAATTCGCTAATAGATAACACTAGGGCACTTCCTAAAAGTAATTGTTTTTTCATGTTCTGTCTGTTATTATTAGTGATAAAGTTAAGAAATGAATTTCTATTTCACAAATGTTAAAAATCTGCGATCACTTTGTAAAGAAAACGTTAAAGTTTTGTTTAAGGTAATAGCAATTGAATTTAAAGGAGTTAGAGAATTATTTAAAGAAATATGGAAGCACTAAATGCCTTTAATTTATTTTTTCAACAGCATATGAATAAATCTTTCGATCAACACTTCCCATGTAAAATGAGTCCTTATTAACTCCAAGCATTTTGTTTTTTTACCATCAAGTTTTTGCCTTGGTGTATTTACAATGGTTGTGATGGTATTAGCTATATTCATTGCACTGCTGGATGGAATGATCCAACCGGTATCTTCATTCACCAGTAATCCTACAGCGCCAACATTTGTAGCTGCAACAGATAATCCTTTACTCATACTTTCAAGTATCACATTCGGAAACCCTTCGCTATAACTTGGACATAACAGAACATCACATGAAGAGATCTTTTTATTCAATACTTCTTTATCTCTGATCTCTCCGTGATATTGTACATTATGTAGTTTCAAATGTTTGTTCAAAGGAATATCACCAATAAAATGGAAGACACAGGTGTTTGAAATAGTTTCCGGAAGTGATGAAATGGCAGAGTTTAATTCCTCAATTCCTTTTCTGCGTTCATATCTGCCAAGGTATAAAAAATGCAGTTTTTGTTCGCTTGCTTTTATGTTTTGTGAGAGTTCGCTTGCTTCGATCCCTGAGGGGATCTCCATTATTTTTTTCTTTGAAACACCTATCGACCTGAGAATGGAACTAATATTGCCACCATATGAGAAAACAACATCCGCCATGCGAGAAAGCTTTTGTGCAGGCCTTCTTAGCAATACCACATGTTGTATTTTTGTTTTGAGGGTTTGTGAAGGTTGAAACATTTCATACCCATGAAGTTTGATGCCAATGGGCGCACATTTTAACTCGCCTTTTGATTTTTTTTCAAGTAAATACCAACCGGTAAATCCTTTTGTATAAATGAAATCGTAGGAGCTGATCTTTGCAGACATGGCCTGTGCAACCGATCTGGAGTACTGATAGGAGTTTCGCTAATAATGCCCCGGAAGTTTATTGGATGTTGGGAAAGGAACAAGTATTGAGTTGATGTGTTTTTATTCTTCTTCTGTAAACACGTCTAAAGCTTCAATATTCAATTGGCTTTGATTGAAATGATACAGATCAACATCGATCTTTTTCTTTGCGAGGTACTTGCACAGATAGTACGAATGTTTTTGCATGCCTCCCATCACGTAAGGCCAAATCCCATCTGTAACAAGCGCTACTTTCATTGGGTTTAAAGATACGATTAAATCGCCATTAACACCTAATTGAACCTAAGGTGCAAGTGAAAGAGTTATCATGCGTTGAAAGTTTAAAAAACGAGTATTTTTTTAATAATTACATGCCATGTGTAGTGTATTTTGTTGTATATTTAAACACAGGTTGTTCTATCGCTTTTGCAGCAATGCAGGGGAGGAAAGTCCGGGCAACACAGGGAGATCCACCGTATGAAAATGCGGGTACATGAGCCAATAGTTCATGTAACAGAAAGTGCCACAGAAACCAGGTAGCCAAGCTATTGGTGATAGTGAAAATGTAGGGTAAGAGCCTACAAGTACCGTTAGTGATAGCGGTATTTGGAAAACCTTGGATGTTGAAAGGCCAAATAGGTTGCGGTTTTAAAGTGTCCCGCTTAATTCCGTTCCGTTCAGTCGGAAGGATGCCGCAATGGGTAGGTCGAAAAGATAAATGATAGATATATCCCAAGAGATCGGGATGAAACAGAACCCGGCTTACAGACCTGTATATTGATTTATGAAACGTGCATTAATACTCATAATACTGTTCCTGACCTCTCTCACCAGTAGATCTCAGTGTCCTCAGGTGTATGATTATTTAGGTAATTTGCAAAGCAACCCTTATTGGATCAATTGTACGGGTGGTTCGTATGTATTGAATTTTCAATCGAATGCAAGTTGGGGCAATTACACCATTAACTGGGGAGACGGCTCTCCAAATCAGGTTGGTGCGAGTTATGTTGCTAACACCATCATTGCGCACACCTATACTGCAACCATTGATACATTTGTGGTAACCCTTACCATTCCATCTCTGAACTGCACTTTAACTGGTGTGGTGGTCATGGAAAAACCCGTGAATGCTTCCATACAGATCCCAATCGGTGGTGTTACCCAAGCCTGTGCACCGGCCTCTATCTTATTCATCAATTCTAGTACAGATGTTAGTCAAACCACAAAGTTCGAGTGGAATTTTGGTGATGGTTCGCCATTGCAATATTACAATTACACGAATGCCGCCCAAACGGTCACACACACCTATCAGAAGAACACGGTCAATTGCCAAACTCAGGTAACGCTCAAGGCATGGAATTATTGCAGTTTCACCAGCACTACCATAGCAGTGTTTAATCCGATTCAGATCTATGATGTGGACAACGCAGCTATTACCCCTGATGCCTTTGTAAAGTGCTGGCCAGATAATTCATTCACCTTCAGTAATACCACCACACGAAATTGTTTGGCACAAGGAAATACATTTCAACGTCAGGAGTGGTGGAACTTCGGAAATTATTGGAACATGCCGCAAGACTCCATCATCAACTGGAAACCTTGGCCGCCAACAACTCCGTACACCATTGCTTATCCTTCCGTAGGTACATATACCGTTATGTTGCGCGATAGTAATTTGTGCGGCATAGACACTGCCATCATCACCGTTAATATTTTAAATCCTCCAACTGCAAGCGTTGTGGCGCCGCCCGGACCATTATGTCAGAACACACCGATCACCTTTACCAATGCAAGCACTGCCGGAGCATTTTATAAATGGGATTTTGGTGCAGGAGGTGGTTTCGCAACCTTACCGGCCGGACCAAAAACGTTTACCTATACATCTCCCGGAACCTACACCGTTAGGGTCATAGCATTTCTGCCAACGGCCGGTTCATGCAGTGACACTGATCAGGTCGTCATTACCATACTACCATCACCCGTCGCCAATTTCAATCATTCACCCGTCAAAGGGTGCAATCAAATATCCAATGTAAGCTTTACCGATGCATCCATCAATGCGGTGGCATGGGCATGGAATTTTGCCAATGCCAATACGTCAACATTACAAACACCACCTTCTCAATCCTATACTGTCATTGGTATGCATACCATTTCGTTGACCGTAACCGGAACCAATACTTGCAAAAGTACAAAGACGGCAACGGTACAAGTGTTTCCAAAGCCCATACCTTCCTTTGCTCCATTGGTGACATGTGTAGGTTCAGCAACTCAATTCACCAGCACATCCGTATCGTCACCAACATTACCGATCAACTCTTATACTTGGAATTTTGGTGATAACAGTGCTTTATCGTTTTCGCAAAGTCCTATCCATACATATACTTCAGCAAACACTTACAGCGTGAAATTGATCGTGGCCAATGCGGAATGCCGGGATTCAATAACATCAAATGTGGTTGCAAATATTAAACCAACTGCAGATTTTGCTTTTACGCCAACGGTTGGCTGTCCTCCATTCAATGTGCAGTTCAATAATACTTCCTTGAACGGGACAAGTTATCAGTGGAACTTTGGTGTAGTTCCAAATGCAACAAGTGCTGTGGTAAGTCCAAGTTTTGCTTTCACCAATACCACAGCTGTCAATCAAACGTATACAATTAATTTATTGGCCATTAATGGATTTGGTTGTTCCGATTCAATCAAAAAGCAGGTGATGGTATTCCCTAAACCCATTGCAAATTATTCTACCAATCTTGTTCCTGGTTGCTCGCCTTTGCCACTCACTTTCACGAATAATACTCCCGGTGCGACTAGCTACACGTGGAATTTTGGCGACAACACAAGTGCGAATACCTTTAGTGCCTCACATACCTTTACCAATACGGGCTTGTTGCTGCAAACATTCACAACAGTGCTCACGGCGTCAAATGCAAATGGTTGTACAGATACATTTTCTAATGTGATTAGTGTGTATCCTAAACCACTTTTTAATTTTACAATGATCCCTGCCTCTGGTTGCACACCTCTATCCATAAACTTTCCACCAGTATTAGGCGCAGTTTCTTACACCTGGGATTTTGGCGACAGTTCACCGATCTCAAATGCAGCAAATCCTACACATACATTTATAAATTCAGGCGCTACTACCCAAATATTTACTGTAACCCTAATTGCCATGAACGGGTTTGGATGCTCAGATACTACCACCGGAAACCCGATCGTATTCCCTAAACCAAGTGCAAATTATTCAGCGAGTCCTATCACCGGATGTTCGCCATTGAATGTCACATTTACAAATACAAGCATCGGAAATGCAGCTAATGCATGGGATTTTGACAATGGCAATTCATCCATACAGGCAAACCCTTCTGTAACCTTTACCAATGCAGCTGGCAGCTCAGGCTCAACGCATCAGGTGAAATTGGTGGTTGTAAATACTAATAATTGCAGGGATTCAATCATTAAAACGGTGACACTTCTTGCAAGGCCACTTGCAAAATTCGATCTTGATACACCAGCATGTTCTCCTAAATTAATTACGTTCACTAACCAATCGCAAGGAGCAACTTCCTATAGTTGGAATTTTGGTGGAAGCAATTCAAGTACTAGTTTTAGTCCGTCCTTTCAGTTTGTGAACAGTGGAACAACAAACCAAAATGTGTTACTCACCCTTATCGCTAGAAACGTCAACAATTGTACAGATACGTCAAAGGTTAACATGGTGATACATCCTAAACCTGAATTCTTTATGGCTGCATTACCGGATAGCGGTTGTACCCCATTGAAGGTGAATTTCCCTTCCATCAATGGTGCCGTTGGTTATGTGTGGACATTCGGAGATGGCAACACAGCGTCAACTCCAAGCGCAAGCAATGTATTTGTAAATGAAACGTCTGCCAATAAATTTTATACTGTGGAGTTAATTGCAAGTGATGTGTATGGATGCAAGGATACCAATTACAGAACCATAAAAGTTTTCCCAAAGCCAACCGCGTTCTTTAATGTTGATCCATCTACTGTCTTTGTGCCTAATGGGGTCACCAACATGATCAATCTTTCAACCGGCGCTACAAGCTATACTTGGAATTTTGGAGATGGAACCCGATCGAATCAGTTCGCACCAGCTAAGTCGTATTCAGTTGCCGGGGAATATCAGATCATTCTGATCGCCAGAAGCAATAAGTGATGTTTAGACACCTTTAATTTGCAGAACAAACTAATTGCATTGGAGGAAAGTTATTTTGAGATACCAAATGCCTTTACTCCAAATCCTGCTGGTTCTCCGGGAGGGTTCTTTGATCCTAAGGATCTGAGCAATGATGTCTTTCATCCCAATATCAGAGGTGTAGAAAAGTACAGGTTCAGTGTTTACTCACGTTGGGGCGAACTATTGTTTGATACAAAGGATGTGAATGAAGGGTGGGATGGATATTACAAAGGAAAGATCTGCACGCAGGACGTGTATGTGTGGAAGATCACTGCTACAATGGTAGATGGTAAAACGATCAATAAAACAGGTGATGTGTTGTTGTTAAGATGAGAAAGGCCATAGTTTTCATATTGATATTGGTAAGTGCTAATGTTAGCGCTCAGGATAAAAAGGCAATTAAAGCGTATTTAAAGGACGCCACTTTCTTTTTTTCAAATGAGGATTATCTGAATGCATTGGGTTACTACTCTAAGGTACTGAAGGAAGACCCAAAGAATGATCAAGCAAACCTAAATTCAGTCATATGTAAATTCAAACTAACGTATCCACTCGACAGTAACCTATTGCATGAACCTTTGTTGTTGAATTCAAAATTTGTGGAAGCTAAGTTCTATACGGCCAGAATTAAACACCAGCAGAAACAATTTGATCTGAGCATTAGCATGCTTGAGGAATTTAAGAAGATACCTGAAAAGAAAAGAGATGTAAGTGATGTTGAAGTTAATTATTGGTTGAATACAAACAAGAATGCTAGAGAGTTCGTGTCTAACACTCACCGGTCTTACATACGTAATATGGGAACTAAGGTAAATTCAGCCTTTCCTGAATATGTGCCTGTATTTACTCCTGATGAAAGCATGATCTATTTTACTTCACGCAGAGAAGGAAGTTCCAATGGCAAGAAAGACGCCTATGGTCATTTCCATGAAGATGTGTATGTGTGTATGAAGGATGGTGATGCCTGGGGAGAAGCAATAAATGTAGGGGATCCTATCAACACTGAGACCAATGATGCTTGTGTGGCTATTAGTCCGGATGGTCACCGCATGATCATATACCGTGCAAGTCCTGATGGTTTATCAGGAGATCTTTATATCACCACTTTAAATGAACAGAATAAATGGGAACAGTTAAAGAAATTGGGGAATGAGATCAATTCTCAATTCACAGAGACCAGTGCTTGTTTTAGTAACGACACGAGTGAGATCTATTTTAGCAGCAACAGACCCGGAGGTTATGGTGGGAAAGATATTTACAGGATCAGAAAATTACCGAATGGCAAATGGGCAATGCCATTCAATTTAGGTCCGGCCATTAATACGGCATACGATGAGGACGCTCCCTATCTGCATCCGGATGGGGTTACATTGTACTTCAGTTCAAAAGGTCATAATACTATGGGTGAGTATGATGTGTTCAGCAGTGTATTGAATCAGGAGAACAATCAATTCAGTAAGGCTGAGAATTTGGGTTACCCGATCAACAGTGTGGGCAATGATATCTTTTTTGTGTTGAATGTCGATGGGCAAAAAGGGTATTACTCCTCCATGAAGGAGGATTCTCATGGAAGTACTGATCTTTATGAGATAGACACGAGATTCGGGGATAACGATCTTAAGATCAAGAACGGATTGTTATTCAAGGATGATATATTAGGCAAGGCAAAGATCACCTTGTTGGACAATGAAACCAATAAGGTTGCCGGTATCTATAGTTCTAACCCCAAAACAGGAAAATTCATTTTAGTGATGAATCCATTAAAAAGCTATAAAGCCATTATACAGGAAGATGGATATCAGGCCATGGTTATAGAACTTGAGCCGATGGTGATGGAGAAGAAGGAAACTGAACTTGAAATTAAATTGATAAAGAAATAGTGAAGCAATTGCAGTTCATAATAATTGGTTTGTTCAGTTGTGCGCTAGGAATAGCGCAGGACCCGCAATTCACACAGTTTTATTCAACGCCATTATTCCTTAATCCCGCATTTACCGGACTAACCTATGAGCACAGGTTTACAGCTGCTTACCGAAATCAGTGGCCTGGAATACAAAAAACGTATGTGACCTACATGGCTGCCTATGATTATAACATCAGTGACCTGAATAGCGGGGTAGGTGGGTTTGTATTGCAGGATATAGCCGGAACGTCCAATCTCACTACTTCTCAATATGGTGTGAATTATGCATACCGTATTAAGATCAATAAGTATACAGAAGCGCGCGCTGGATTGCAGCTGGCAATGCATCAAAAGAAACTTAATTATTCGCGATTGATCTTCAACGATCAGCTGGTTACAGGCGCATCTGTGTCTAAAGATGCTGGTAGTACTGAACCTATCAGTTATTTCGACGCTGGTGTTGGGGGCTTGCTTAATTCCACAAATTTTTGGGTAGGTGCCTCTGCGAAGCACATAAATCAACCTAATGCAAGTTTGGTTGGAAACATTGAGCCATTGCCTTTATTCCTGAGTGTTCACGGCGGGTATCGCTATATTATTTCTGCAAGAGGATCCAATAAGACAAAGATCGAGGAGTATGTGAGTGCTTCCATACATTACAGGCATGAACGTAAATATGATCAGCTCGATTTTGGAGCGTATTACTTCTATAAATTCATCAATCTTGGTGTTTGGTATAGGGGCTTGCCATACAAACGTTATAAGCCCGGATATCCAACACGTGAGAGCTTATCATTATTACTGGGTTTAGAGATCCCTGACAAGAATTTAAGGATTGGATATAGCTATGACCTTACTCTTTCAAACCTTGGTATCAACAATACACAAGGTGCGCATGAAGTAACGTTAGTGTATGAAATGGCCAAAAAACGAAAAAGGACTAAACGTGTACTGGTTACCTGTCCTAAATTCTAATATTCGTTAAATTATACAAACTATATACGATTGTAACTAATTTCATGTTGATGTAAAAAACAACACCATGGAAGGTTCACAATCATCTCAGGGTAATACAACCCCAACAGCCGAAAGCACATTCGGCAAGTATCATATCATTATTAAAAGTGTGATAATTTTTGTTTTACTGCTGGTATTCATTATACCACAAGTGATCATCAACGGATTGATCTCCGAAAGGGAGTATAACCAGGAGCAGGCCTTTACCGATATAGCAAGCAAGTGGAGTGGAAGACAAACAATTGGCGGACCAATGATCGTAGTGCCATACCTTGAATACTACCGCGATACCGCAAAAGTAATGCGCGCAGTAAAACATCATTTATACATCTTGCCAGATCAATTGAATGTGGATGGCACGATTTTGCCTGAGAAGAGACACAGGAATATTTATGAAGTGGTAGTGTATAATTCCAAATTACGCATCAACGCACAATTTGAAGGGAAGGAGCTAAAAGAAGCAATTGCAAACAAGGGGAATTTATTATGGAATGAGGCTACCATTGTAATGGGTATCTCTGACATGCGTGGGATCAAAGAGAAACTCGAAGTGAAATTCGATGATCAAATGTTGTCATTTAATCCCGGTGTACCTGCAGGAGATCTGTTTTCTTCAGGAGCGAATGCGGGTTTAAAGATAGATAGCGCTGAAAATTTTATCGCGCAGAAGCATGAATTATCTATAGAGATGGAATTGAAAGGGAGTGAGAAGCTATTCATAGTTCCAGTTGGGAAAACAACGAGCATGAAGCTTCGTTCCAGTTGGAATACACCGGCATTTAATGGACAGTTCCTTCCGGAAAAAACGTCAATTGATAATTCGGGATTTTTAGCTGAATGGAAGGTCTTGCACTTGAACAGAAATTATCCGCAGGTATTTACGGATGCCAATTACAATGTGTCCTATAGCGAGTTTGGGGTAGATCTTCTGATGCCAATTGATGGGTATCAAAAGACCAGCAGATCGGTAAAATACGCCATGATGATCATCTTACTCACCTTTATTGTTTTCTTCCTGGTGGAAATAACTCAACAAAAAAAGATACATCCATTCAATTACATCATTGTAGGATTTGCACTGTGTCTTTTTTATACCCTGTTACTTTCTTTCAGTGAATACATGCGTTTTTCATTGGCTTATCTGTTGGCTTCCATCATGACGGTTGGTTCTATATCCTATTTCATATACTACTTGTTCAAGGGAACACGTGTGTTTGCTGCTATTGGCGGAATGCTCACCTTGCTTTATGGTTTCATGTTCGTGATCATTCAACTTGAGAATTATGCATTATTGATCGGAAGCCTTGGTTTATTCCTGGTAATGTTCCTGATCATGAATTATACTCGAAAGATAGATTGGTATAATATTGGGAAAAAGCAATAATGAAAAAGGGACCGTTTAGGTCCCTTTTTTTTATTTCATCAATGTAACATGTCCGGTTCTTGTATGTTTTTTACCATCAAGAGACTGATATTTGATCATGTATGGATATACATCATTTTTACTGATCTGACCCTTATACATACCATCCCAACCTGTAAGTTGATCTTTCGATACAAACAATTTCTCACCCCAACGATCAAAAATGGTCATTTCAAAATATGATAAACCTGTACCGTACACCAGGAATATGTCATTTAAACCGTCACCATTTGGTGTGAAAATATTTGGTATATAAATGTTGTAATTTGTGGTTACCTCGATACAAACTTCATCCTGAGCCTTACAGTTGTATTCATTTACTGCTTCAATTCTGTAACATCCGCTGTTCTTTGGCATGATCTGTGAATTCGGACAAGACTTACACAGAATATCTTCACCAAAGATCCATGTCAAAGTACCAGTACCGGCACCATTCAAGTACATTGGTTCATCTAAATTCACAGCAAAATCTTCACCGGCTGTAACTGTTGGATTTGGATTCACCTTGATGAATACAGTGTTTGTTGCACCGCAATCTCCAAAATAAGACACAAATACAGTGTAAATTGTTGATACCGATGGTGAGGCTACTGGATTATAGATGCTGTTAGAATTTAAACCTTCTCTCGGTGTCCAGCTATAGGTTGGTCCACCTTCTGCCAATAATTTTGTAGAGCCGCCATTACAAATTGCTGCTGAGCTGCTGATAGCTGCGGTAACCTGAGGTACTACATCTATCAAGATCTCTTTGGTCATACTACAAATGATATTGTTCATTTGATTGAAACCTGTGATGGTGTAATTCACAGGGGCCATTGGATTGACCGTTGCGAATGCTGAATTGGTTGAAGATATCGCAGTGTTGGGTGACCACATATAGTTGCTTGCACCGGTGGCAAAGATCTGTGTGCTGGTCCATTGACAGATCTTGTGGTTCGGCGTACTAATATTCAAATTAGGGAATGGAACAACAGTAATGGTCACAGAGCCAAATGCAGAACAAGCTCCGTTTTTACCAACGATCTGATATTCTGTAGTGACGTTTGGAGATGCTATCACCTGATTGCCAGTTGTGGAACTCAATCCTGTTGCCGGAGACCAACTGTAAGAAGATGATCCATTGGCATTGATGTTGGTGCTACTGTACTGACAAATTGTAGGACTTGTTGCCGAAACGATAACGCTTGGTAAAATGATCACCGATACCTGATATACAGCTGATGCGGTACACGTTGCTGCCTCGCCAATTACTGAATAGGTAGTGGTAATCGAAGGTGTTGCGTTAACCATTGGGCCGTTTGGCACGTTCAATGATGAAGCCGGACTCCACGTATAATTGACAGCTCCTGCCGCAGTAAGGTTAATATTTCCCCCAAAACAAATTGTGTTAGTGAGAGGTGTTATGTTTAACGTAGGATTTGGAACAATAGTAACAGTGGAATTTTCTGTGGCACTATTACAGCCCAAACTTGTACCGGTTACACTGTAAACATTGGTCGTATTGGTATTCACCGTAACTGTTGAAGCATTTGGGTTATTTAAACCATTGCTTGGGGTCCATGTGTAGGTGGTGGCATTGCTTGCTATCACCTGTATTGGTAAACCCTGACAAACACTTGCACTAGTGACGGAGATTGTCGGGTTCGGGATTATTGGCACACTAAAGGTTGTGGATGTAGTGCACACACCACTTGCGCCTAATAAAGTAACCGTACCAATTGGACTGGTAAGATCCGGTAGAAAGGAAGTTGAATTTGTAGTATTACTAGGCGCAGTGCTGGTTATGCCTGAGAAGCCTGTCCAAGTATAATTTGGTGCCCCGGTGGCTGTAAGCGAGACGGAATTGAGTGAGTTGTTGGTGTTGAACAAACACATGGTAGGGCTTGTAGGAGTTATGTTCAGTGTAGGGGTTTGCCCCACATTCACCGTCGCAGAACCTGTACAAGTGCTATTGATAGCAGTTAATGTAACAGTATATGTTCCACCTGAATTAATGGTAATAGTTGGTGTATTGTTGGGTCCCTGAATGCCGGGACCTTGCCATAATATGGTATTGGTATTGGTGTTTGGTGCTACTGATATTTGTGTAGGCCCACCTATACAGGTAGGTGCGGTGATCGTTGGTGATGTTCCGGCAGTACCAGGTTGAACAAATACAGTGTCAGGAGAATTTCCGGTTTGTGCATTCACGCAGGTTCCGAAGCCTTGATAGCATGCAGGATATTCAGGGTGACAAGTGTAATACTCACCGGCCGCAGGAGGCGTCACTACAATGGATGGCCCTGTTCCAATAGGAACGGGGTTACCAACAATATACCAAGTAAGGGTTGGATTTACAGGTGGACCTGCAGGTGCAAAACGCCAGGTTTGGTTGGTGGCGGTCCATTGTGTTGAATTTCTTCCAGGAACCGTGATGCCAATAGTGCCGGCTAAGTTATGTAAACCTTGCACGGCTGTACCACCAGCCCATTGTACACAATTTGTTTTATTGATCAATACATTGTCAATAATGTTTGTGCTTTCATAAAGAACGATCTGGAAAGAAGCTTTTGTAGTTGTACATGAGAACATAGGACAGTTATTCCAACTTACAACGAGTGTTCTGCAGGGTGCCGAACCTAAAGTTTGATAGCGGATATAAGGCCCACCGGCAATTCCGGGATGCCAATCTTGCCAAGGCCCCATGATACAATTCTTTGGAACGTTAAATGCGGCACTTGGTATACCAGCAGAAGTAAAGGCGTTAGATTGGCCTGCACTGAAGGAAATCCAACCATTTGAACCGATCCAGAATTGTGTATATGAATTACCAAAAAAACAAAAAGTAAAACCAATCGGGAATGGTCCGGCTTGAGAGTCATCAGACAATACAACGTTTGTTGCACCAACTGTAGGTTGTGGTACAAAAGGAACCTGAAATACTGAATATGTATTCGTTTGATTTGCTGTAATGCTCGATGGGATACAAGTGGTCATGTTCGCATTGAGGGTTGCGTTTGCAACACCGCAAGGTAAATATTGATCAGGCCCAAGGCTAGGACAATTATTTTGAGCCTCAACCAAGTTCAATGATAAGAGGCTTAATACGCAAAGGATTGTGGTTAAAAACTTCATGTTTAACACGTTTATAGATACAAATTTACTGAAACAGCAATGGTTAATCTAATTTTTTAATCATTTGTAGGTCAATTTCACTCAAATACACCTGTCTTAACAGGGTTCTGTTGGTTAATTGTTCTTAAATCTAAATAAAAAAGCCCGCTAATTTAGCGGGCTTTTTTCAAAATAGTTGTGGTTTTATTTCATTAAGGTCACATGTCCTGTGCGGGTGTATGTTTTTCCGTCCACCGCCTGATATTTTACCTGATAGGTGTAAACATCATTTTTGCTCAGAACGCCTTTGTAAACTCCATCCCAGCCAATTTGCTGATCCTTAGAAACAAATAGTTTTTCTCCCCATCTGTCAAAGATCATCATTTCAAATTTGGTTAATCCTGTGCCATACACCAAGAACACATCGTTATTGCCATCACCATTAGGAGTGAAAATATTTGGGATGTAGATATTGTAATTCGAAGTGATCTCAGCACATACCTCATCTCTGTTCTTACATCCGAATTCATTCACAGTTTCAATCATGTAACAACTGCTTTTCTTTGGTAAGATCTGCGTATTAGGACATGATTTGCAAACAATACCATCGCCTGAAACCCATGTCATGGTGCCACTTCCGGTGGCATTCAAATTAATTACATCATCAATGTTGGCAATGAAATCTGCGCCAGCATTGACATCAGGGATCGGATTTACCTTAACCAACACTGTTGCAGTACCGGAACAGTTGCCGTCGTTGGAAATGGTAACTGTGTAAATAGTTGTGGCTTTAGGTGAGGCGAACGGATTGAAGACTTCATTATTGTCTAACCCTGCTGCTGGCTGCCATTCATAGTTATTGCCACCGTAAGCAAATATCTTTACTGATTGACCTGCACATATTGCCGCACTGTTGCTTGTTGCTGCAGTTACTTGAGGAACAACTTGAATCAAGATTTCCTGTGTCATTGCACAAACAACATTTCCAATGGAGTTGAAACCGGTAACTGTATAATTGGTGCTTGCTTCCGGACTAGCCAACACTACCGATGAATTGGTGTTGTTCAATCCTGTGGATGGTGTCCATGTAAAATTAGATGCACCATTAGCGAACACCTGTGTGCTTGTTCCTTTACAAAGTTTTGGGTTAGGGGTGTTCAAACTCATCACTGGTACCGGAACAACAGTTATGGTCACTGATCCATAAGCAGTACACTGTCCGTTCTTACCTGTTACCACATAAGTAGTTGTGTTTGCAGGGGAAGCTGTTACCTGATTGCCTGAGGATGTATTTAAACCGATCGATGGTGTCCATGAATAATTGGACGCACCGTTGGCTGTGATCAGTGCACTGCTATTTGAACAGATGGTGTATGCAGAAGCGCTTACCAAAATATTTGGAACCGGTATCACACTCACTTGATAAACTGCAGAGGCTGTACAGGTATTAAGTTCGCCTATAACTGTATAGTTTGTTGTTGATAATGGACTCGCCACTACATTCGGTCCAAAAAACGAACTTAATGTATTGGATGGCGACCATGAATAATTGTTTGCGCCAGTGGCTGTTAAAATAAGATTTCCACCTTGACAAATGGTATTTGTTAATGGTGTTACATTTATTGTAGGGTTAGGGTTAACGATCAGTGTTGAGGTTTGCGTAGAACTGTTACAACCCAAACTGCTTCCTATAACACTATAGATCACTGTTGTGTTAGTAGAAGAGATCACTGTAGCGCTATTGGCTGAACTTAAACTTGAACTTGGAGACCAACTATAGTTTGTTGCACCAGATGCTACAAGTGTAAAGTTATTGCCGGCACAAACACTGCCGCTGGTTACACTGATGGTAGGATTTTGAATGATGGTAATACTTGCGGTTGCTGAGTTCGAACATGTTCCATTCGATCCCACCAAGGTAACAGTACCAATGGATACATTCGCATCCGGAGTAAAGGTAATGGCAGTATTGGTGTTGCTGTTTGAAGTGTTGATCAAGCCGGCTGCCGACCACGTGTAATTCACAGCACCGCTGGCTGTTAATGTCAATGAATTATTTGAACCATTGGTGTTCAATGCACAAATACTCAAGCTGCTTGCTGCAATATTCACTGTTGGTGTCTGATTGATCTGAACGGTGGCTGTTCCTGCACACGCACTGTTGGGAACACTTATGGAAACAGTATAAATACCAGCAGCATTGATATTTATGGTTGGTGTGTTGTTTGGCCCTACAATGCCGGGACCAGCCCATGCAATGGTATTTGTAGTGGTGTTTGGCGACACTGAGATCTGAGTTGGTGAGCTGATACATGTTGGAGCAGTGATGGTTGGTGTTAATGCAGCACCTTGGCCAACAACAGTGTATGAAGCGGTAACTAAATATCCAGGACATCCGTTACAACCCGTCCAGGTAAATGAATATACACCAGGTTGATTCACCACAATTGTTGGTGTGCCTTGTCCACTAACAATACCTGAAGTTGTGTTTGGTCCCGGACCAGTCCAGTTGATACCACCACACGTTGGATTTTGAGCCGCGCTGGTTGGAGTGGGATATGCAGGTAACCAGTTAAGACTTTGGTTGCCATAAATAGAGGCAATTAAAGTTACCTGAGGGTTTGTACAAGTAAGGGTTCCGCCACCTGCACCGGGAGTAACGCTTCCATAAGGAACGCTCAAGGCACAACTTGCGTAATCACATGAAGCCTGAGGTAATACACTGGCAGTAAAATTAATGGTTGAATTTCCGGGAATGATGTTGCCCATATAATCCGTTCCGTTTGCATCGTAGTATACTCTGTGAATACTTGGATTGGTTGTGTTCAAGATCGAAAAACCACAACCCGCAGATTGATTGATCATTCCTACGCCTGTCCAAGAACACGTTAAAACACCTTGTGGATTGTATGCATATAAACCTTGACCTGGTGCATTCGTTTTAAATACATAAAAATTATCGGCCATATCAGCTACAATATCGTATGGACCTCCACCAGCAAAGGCAGGGGTAATGTTAGCCAAAAAGAAACCATTACCGGTACCGGTATATTTATAAATACCGCCATTTGCACCAACAATATTGTATAAGGCACCACCGCCTCCGCCAATATTAACTGCCGCTCCATTGCCGGTAGTGTGTCCGGTGTTTGACCAATTACCTGTATTGTTGAAATACCAGTATGTACCACCTGATATGGTCCACCAGGTTGGGTTAGGCGCAGGAAAGTTAAAGGCAGGACCAACAGCCAGGCCTATTGCACCTGGAGGCATGTTGTTTAGCATTAACGTCGCTGGTCCGTTAGGTTGGGGATAACTAAAGATACTATTGTTCTGCTGGCTGTAGATCAGGGCTGTAGGACAGCCCGGAGCTTGCGCTTGCGAATAAATTTTCAGAACAAATAAATTCAACAATACAAATAGTATTGTTTTAAATGACATGTGGTTAGGTTGTGTTGTATTCATGACTCAAAAATACACGCATTCCTTAAAGTGCAAAAACGAAACAAGTCCTCTTTTATTAGAGGACTTGTTTTGATGAGTGAAAAAATCACTAATGATTAAACGATACGTCTTGTTGAGTGAATTAAACAGTTCTGCTCATATCCCATTGTTCAAGATAGTCAGCTACTCTTCTTAAGAAGCTGCCACCTAATGAACCATCCACCACACGGTGGTCATACGATAAGGATAAGAACATGAAATGACGGATACCGATCATGTCTCCTTGCGGAGTTTCAATAACTGCAGGCTTTTTCTTGATGGTACCAACAGCTAAGATAGCTACCTGAGGTTGCAGAATGATTGGTGTTCCCATAACGTTACCAAAATTCCCAACATTAGTTACAGTAAAGGTTCCGCCTTGGATCTCATCCGGTTGTAATTTATTGGCACGTGCTCTGTTGGCAAGATCATTCACACTCTTGGTAATACCAAGAAGGTTCTTTTGATCGGCATTTTTTATAACAGGCACAATCAGATTTCCGGTTTGCAATGCTGCCGCCATTCCGATATTGATCGCTTTACGTTTGATGATCTTTGATCCGGTTTGATCTACAGAGACGTTGATCATTGGGAAATCTTTGATTGCCTTGGCAACCGCTTCAATGAATAATGGAGTGAAGGTTAATTTTTCGCCTTCTTTCTTCTCAAATTCTTTTTTGGCTTTATCTCTCCATAGAACAAGATTTGTTACATCTGCTTCCACGTAAGATGTTACATGCGGTGCAACATGCTTGCTTATTACCATGTTGTCAGAAATGATCTTGCGCATGCGATCCATTTCAACGATCTCATCACCTGCCATCAATGAAACAGCTGGACGGTTAACGATCACGGTATTTTCACCAGCTGCAATTGAAACCGATGGTGCAGAAGTTTTTGTCTCAGTAACTGCAGGAGTCACATTGGTGCTTGCAGCAGCAGACTGTTTATTTGGATTAGCAACATAGGCTAAAATATCTGCCTTTGTTACTCGCCCATCCTGACCTGTACCTTTGATCGATTCAAGTTCCTGAAGTGAAATTCCTTCTTCCTTTGCAATGCTTTTAACCAGAGGAGAGAAGAAATTATTGGTTTGTGTATAGTCGTTAGTAGCAGCCGCTGCACTTGTAGTTGAAGTAGTTGAAGGTTGTGCTTTACTTTCTGTTTTAACTTCAGGAGCTGAGGTCTTAGCGGCATCTGAAACAGCAGCACCCGCATCACTGCTGATCACTGCAATAACTGCACCAACCTGTACAACATCACCTTCCTTGAACAGACGCTTCACCAAAGTACCTTCAAATGGTGATGGGATCTCACTGTCAACCTTATCAGTTGCAATTTCAAGAACGGTCTCATCTATCTTCACTTTATCCCCTTCGTTCTTCGTCCATTTAATGATCGTAGCTTCAGCCACACTCTCACCCATTTTAGGCATGATCAAATCAAAATTTGCCATAGCATTTGTTTTTTAAAGAGTTACAAAAATAAGGGTATTGGCGGCATTGCCAAAATAATTTTGTAAATAAAGAGCCAGTTTGCCAATAAGATATCAAAGAATATTAACTATTTTAGGATTAGAGATTTAGCTATGTTGATCTTTGGTTATTTCATGAAGCGATTTTTCATATTTTCACTAGTGATCCTTACCGTAATTTTGTTGTTCAACTGTCATAATAAGAACGACAGTAACCAAACGTTTTCTGGTATTTACCGATCAAAGACGTATGGTTTTTTTGACAGATTAATGTTTCAGTTGTCAAATAAAGCAGGTTCCATCAATGCCCAACTTCATCTTCATTCTGATTCTACGTTTTATGAAACAACTTGTGGGAACAGGATCTCAGGAACATGGAAAATCAGAAACGATAGTTTGATCTTGAGGTGTTTATCAAATGTATTGTATCATGATCTTGAAAATAATCCGGCAACATCCGATACGTTATTTAATTATTCAGAGTCGTTTGCTTTGAAGAACAGAAATGAGTTTTACCGGGAATATACTTTAGGTGATGGCTCCCTTGGAGTTGACTGGTATGTTCCAAATAACAAATGATCATTCAAAATCAGGATAAAGGAGATACTTTTTTCTGATCTGTTTGAATTTTTCAATATCGTTCTTCCAACTTGCTCTGATATCACTTTCCGAAACCTTGTTTTTTATCTGTTCCTGCATTTCGCTATTCCCGGCATGGTAATTGAAGTTGCGGTCAAAAAAATCTTGTTTTCCCATGCTTGTATAACATTGTATAAGCCAGGTTAATTCGATCTTTCCCGGATGCTGTGTAATGTATGGGACCTTACGCAGGTCGTATCCATAGCATTTTTCGTTGACGTATTTTGGAGATTTGGAAAGGTCTGTTGGAAGAGGCATAAAACTAAAAGAAGTGTCAGGGAAATTAGGATGACCAATTACCTGGAATGGGAATTTTGTGCCTCTGCCTAAGCACATGATGGTGCCTTCAAAGAGACCTAAACTTGGGTATAACAATACAGCTGTTGTGTTCGGAATATTTGGAGAAGGATTAACAGGTAAGTGATAGGACGCCTTCCTGTCGTAATTCAAACATTTGATTACTGTTAATTTACATTTCACTTTATTCTTCAACCATCCTTCAGTGTTGGCCATGGTTGCGTATTCACCACAGGTCATGCCATATACCAATGGTGCTTGATGCAATCCAAGAAACCCTTTGAATTCCTCCTTTAGAACAGGCCCATCAATATAAAAACCGTTAGGATTTGGACGGTCGAGAACTATCAATTCCTTCTTGTTCTCAGCACAAGCCTCCATAACATAACACAGTGTAGAGATGTAGGTATAGAATCTTACGCCTATGTCCTGTATGTCATAGATCACAATATCAATACCTGCCAGATCCTTGGCGTTAGGTTTTTTATTGGCTCCGTATAGCGAGATCACAGGTAAGCCTGTGCGCTTGTCACAATTGCTGTTCACTTTTTCACCTGCTTCTGTATTCCCCCTGAATCCATGTTCTGGCCCAAATATTTTTTTGATATTCACTTTCAGCGCCAATAGAGTGTCAACAATACTGGTGGTGTTGATCATGCCTGTTTGATTGGTGACCACAGCTACTTTTTTACCCTTCAGTTTAGGAAGATATGATGAGAATTGCTGACCCCCAATGGTCACACTGCTATATTCTTTGACCAGAGGCTTTTGTGCTAAGCTTGCAAAAACTCTAATATAATGTGTTACCAGCAAGATCAATTTCTTATTTTTGTTGTTCAGCATCATTGTTTGAATGTAGAAAGATACATAGCCGACCGAATTACAAGTTCTGATCAGGGACACATATCAAAGCCTATTGTAAAGATAGGGATTTTAGGGATTATACTCGGCCTCTCTGATATGTTACTTACCATCAGTATAGTGTTAGGATTTAAAAATGAGATCACCAGAA
>DAISHL010000003.1:0-21247 GCA_036822555.1 Bacteroidota bacterium
AATATCGGTTAAACGCCAGCCCCATAGACTGATTCGCTGATTTTGAAAAAGAGAGTGGTGGACATGACAAGGACCGGAAGAGACTTTTAAAAATCAAGAATTGTGACTATGGGTTTTGCGATTTTTGCAAAAACAGGTCAGAAGTATTGCAGATTTAAACAAAGAAAGCCACCTCAATGGGTGGCTTTCCTGATCAGAAGAAAATGCTCTTATAGTGTGCCGCGCAAGGCTTGTTCTCTTTCTATACTTTCAAACAAGGCTTTAAAGTTTCCGGCACCAAAGCCAGTGGCTCCCATACGTTGAATGATCTCGTAAAATAAGGTCGGGCGGTCTTCCACCGGCTTGGTGAAGATTTGCAACAAGTAACCATCTTCGTCAGCATCCACCAAAATGGATAGCTTTTGTAATTCTGCGATATCTTCTTTCATCATGTCCTTATGAACACCCAATCGTTTTGGGATCTCATCATAATATGCTTGTGGCGGAGGAGGTAGAAATTCAACACCACGTGCTTTCAATTCGCTAACTGTCTTAATAATGTCGTCAGTTGCCAAAGCCAAATGCTGCACACCGGCACCTTCATAAAATTCGATGTATTCTTCGATCTGCGATTTTTTATTGCCTTTCGCTGGTTCGTTGATAGGGAATTTGATGCGGCCATTACCGTTACTCATTACCTTACTCATCAATGCAGAATATTCTGTGTGAATTTGCTTGTCATCAAAACTTAAAAAGTTCACAAAGCCCATCACATCCTCATACCACTTCACTGTTGGATTCATTTGATTCCAATCCACATTCCCTACCATATGATCAACATACTTAAGGCCAACCGGAGTAGGGTTGTAATCGCTCTTCCACTCCTTAAAGCCAGGTAAAAATGTTCCTTTGTAATTTTTACGCTCCACAAACATGTGAACTGTTTCGCCGTAAGTATAAATACCTGCGCGGACTACTTCGCCATGCTCGTCTTTCTCAACGGTTGGCTCCATGAATACCTTTGCGCCACGTTTCACAGTTTCTTCAAAGGATTTGCGAGCATCTTCAACCCAAAGTGCAATCACCTTTACACCATCACCATGTTTTTTTACATGCTCTCCAATTGGTGAATCACTTCTCAGGGCGGTCGTTAATACTAATTTGATCTTATCCTGTTTCAATACATAAGAAGTGCGGTCTTTCAATCCGGTCTCTAAACCTGCATACGCGAATGATTGAAAACCAAATGCTGTTTTGTAATAGTGAGCCGATTGTTTGGCGTTACCCACATAAAATTCCACATAATCGGTTCCTAATAATGGAAGGAAATCCTGTGCTCCTTCAAATATTTTCTCTAGACCGTACTCTACAATTTTTACTTCTTTTGCCATAATATTAATTAGATGATTAGTTAATGTTTTAATTTATTGTTTTATTACTTTATTTTTATTAAGTCTACCCTTCGACTCCGCTCAGGGTGACGATCAAAGTTACCCTCTCCTTCAGTCATGCTGAGCGGAGTCGAAGCATGATTTGTATTTTATGACCACATCGCCATTGTGAGCGACCGTAATTCTAATTTATTTTTTTGGATCTTGCTTTGCATTTTTTAATTCATAAATCATAATTTACTCAACCCAAGATTTATAATATTGTCCGTCATCAATACCCATGGCATCTTCGGTTACCATTAACGGACGGAAAGTATCTACCATTACGGCCAACTCCTGTGTTTCCTTTTGTCCTAAACTCCGCTCCATTGCTCCCGGCGCAGGTCCGTGCGGTATACCTTTCGGATGTAAAGTAATATGACCTTGTTTGATGTTGTTACGGCTCATAAAATCTCCATCCACATAATACAATACTTCATCGCTATCAATGTTGCTGTGATTATATGGTGCAGGTATAGCTTGCGGATGATAATCGTATAAACGTGGACAGAAAGAACATACCACAAATGTTGATGTTTCAAATGTTTGGTGTACCGGAGGTGGCTGATGTACACGGCCGGTGATAGGTTCAAAGTTGTGTATGGAGAATCCCCAAGGGAAGTTGTAACCATCCCATCCAACAACGTCAAATGGATGTGTTGCGTATAGCACATCGTGCATCATCCCCTCTTTTTTTATTTTGATCAGAAAATCGCTTTTTTCATCGTGTGTTTCTAATGCAGTTGTCAGTTTAAAATCACGTTCACAGAAGGGTGAGTGCGCTAGTAATCGTCCGCTTGAATTCTTGTAACGTTTAGGTGTATAGAACGGTGCGAAACTTTCCACATAAAACAATCGGTTATCGGTTGTTTCAAAATCCATCTGATAGATCATGCCTCTAGGGATGATCAAGTAATCGCCATATTCAAAAGGAATATTTCCCATAAAGGTGCGGAGTGTTCCTTTTCCTTTGTGAATGAAGATCATCTCATCTGCATCCGCATTCTTGTAAAAGTAGTTCTTCATGCTGTGTTGCGGTGCAGCCAAGCCAATATGGCAATCGCCATTCAACAGAACCGTTTTGCGGCTTTCAAGAAAATCGCTTGTTGGCTTTATATCAAATCCTTTAAGTAAAAGTGATTTGATGTTTTTTTCAATGGCAATTTTTGGAGTCACGTCATAACTGCGCAATATTTCCTTCGCCTGCGTTGGGCGATGAACATGGTATAACAACGAAGAGAATCCACTGAAGCCTTCTGTTCCAAATAATTGTTCGTAGTGATGTTTGCCTTGTGGCGATTGAAAAACCACGTGACGTTTTTGTGGGAAATTACCCAGTTTGTGATAGATAGGCATGTTTTATTTGATAGTCATTTCGTTTTTTAAAATTTCTGCAAGGTTCGGGCGAAGTCTGCTTTTATAAACCGCAAGACATTCCGGACCATTTTTCACTCTTCCTTTTCTTAATTGACGTTGTTGCTCAATTGGCAAGTGAATGATCTCCTGACATTTTGGAGTACAGCAGCCTTCCATTGTTTGCGCACATTCATCGCATTGTATGAACAGCAAATGGCAATCATCATTCTTACAGTTCACATGTGTATCGCATGGTTTGCCACATTGGTGACAATAGCTTAGACCATCGTTCGTAATGCGTTCACCAATTCGCTCATCGAACACAAAATTGATCCCTTTGAATTTGCTTTCAAGGCCTTGTTCCTTTACTTCTTTTGCATATTGAATGATGCCTCCATGCAGATGGTTCACATCTTTAAAGCCTTTGAATTTAAAATAGGCGCTTGCTTTTTCGCAACGAATGCCTCCTGTGCAGTACATGAGGATCTTCTTATCCTCTTTCCCTTTCAAATGATCGATAACCAACGGAAGCTCTTCCCTGAAGGTATCTGCGTCCGGACAAAAGGCATTCTCAAAACGGCCAACCTCACTTTCGTAATGGTTACGCATATCAATAACAACAGTGTTCGGGTCTTCAAGGGCCTTATTGAATTCTTTGGCGTTAAGGTAAGTTCCTGTATTTGAAGGATCAAAATTCGGATCGGTAATCCCATCTTCCACCACTTTGTCGCGAACCTTTATGATCAACTTGTAAAATGATTTACCATTGCCATCTACCGCATGTTTGAAAGGAACATCCTTGAATTCATTCATGGAATAAAGATTGGTCACAAATTCGTCCCAATGGTGTTCAGGCACACTCATCTGAGCATTGATGCCCTCCTGTGCCACATAGATCCTGCCGAAACAGTTCAGATTACTCCATGTCTTGTATAAATGATCGCGCATTTGTTGCGGGTCATGAATGGTAACGTAGCGGTAAAACGATATTGTTTTACGCTTGAAAGTTTCCTCCTTTAAACGCTGTTTAAGGATGTTTTTGTCAATTCGGTTTACTAATAATGCCATAACGATAAAAATAATTGCAGGTTATATTATCATTAAGCAAATAAAAGTTTTATAAATACTTTTAAATACTTAGGTTTGTAAAGATACAAAATTGTTTAACAACAGTTCATTTTAAATCACGGTATGTCTAGTTCTCAAGAAAAGATCCTCATCATTGGCGCCGGTGGCCAAATAGGAGTGGAGTTAACAGAAAACCTTTCAAAGATCTATGGTAACGATAATGTTATTCCTTCTGACCTGAAGGCTTCACCAGCCTTATCTAACAACCCGTTCGAAGTTCTAGATGCACTTGACAGGAATTCACTTTTCGAAATAGTGAAAAAGCATAAGGTGACGCAGGTATACCATTTGGCGGCTCTATTGTCGGCAACCGGTGAGCAAAACCCTATGTTTGCCTGGAAACTCAACATGGAAAGCCTTTTTCATGTATTGGATCTTGGGAAGGAAAAGCATATTCACCGCATTTATTGGCCTAGTTCCATTGCGGTATTCGGACCAACTACACCACAGGTGAACACACCACAATATACAGTTATGGAACCGAGCACCATCTATGGGATCAGCAAGCAAGCCGGCGAGAGATGGTGTGAGTGGTACTTCAAAAAGTTTGGAGTGGATGTGAGAAGCATACGTTATCCCGGACTGATCGGCTGGAAGAGTGCCCCTGGGGGCGGAACCACAGATTATGCCGTTCATATATTTTACGATGCCCTCAAAAAAGCGAGCTATGAGTGTTTTTTAAGCGAGAACACCACCCTGCCAATGATGTGCATGGAAGATGCCATCAGGGCAACCATTGAATTGATGCATGCCCCTTCTGATAAGATTAAGATCAGGGGAAGCTACAATTTAGCCGGTTTATCGTTTAGCCCGAAGGAAATCGCAGCAGAGATCAATAAGCATATCCCTAATTTTGAAATCAGCTATAAACCCGACTTCCGACAGCAAATTGCCGACAGCTGGCCTAAAAGTATCAACGATTCGGAAGCCCGTCAGCATTGGAACTGGAAGGAGAATTACAATCTGGAAAAATTAGTTTCAGCCATGTTAGACAATCTAAAAGACAAGGTTTAGAATTTAATTTGCAAAAAAATGTAATTTTTGAAACCTTGGCACGGATATGGCCGTAATAAAAAGCAGTAAAATCGTTTTAAAGTACTTATCGAAGAAATTATACAATTAAGCTAAAAAACATTCCGTGTTGTTAAACTTTAATTAAATTTGAGTTAGCATGAAGATATTACTACAAATATTTTTAATGGTTTCCCTGGCTTCTTCAGCTCAGTCGCAAAGCTACGAGTTGAATGGCAGCGACACTATCAACAAGATAGATGTTGCAGGTAAAAAGCAGGGAAAATGGATATTGAAAGGTAAACATAAGCCCGGAACTTGCTATCAGCCTGAACAGAAGATCGAAGAAGGGAAGTATGCTGATAACCGTAAAACCGGTATGTGGGTTGAGTTTTACTGCAATGGCAACATGAAGAACAAATTAACCTTTGTGAATGGCCGTCCTGACGGTTATGCCATTATGTACCACGAGAACGGTAAGATCAGTGAGGAAGGAAACTGGAAGGTGAACCGTTGGGTAGGTAACTACAAATTATATTATGAGAATGGCCAGGTACAGCACGAATTCGCGTTTAACCCTAGCGGAAAGCGCGAAGGACCTCAAAAGTACTTTTATGATAACGGACAACTTGCCATTGAAGGTAATTTCTCAAATGGTAAAGAAAGTGGTCTGATCAAGGAATACTACGAGAATGGCGACATCAAAGCTGAGAAGAATTTTGCTGAAGGATCTGTGGATGTAGCGTCAATAAAGGAGTATCAACCAAAGAAGCCATTGGTGAAAAAATCAGAGAATCCTGCAGAAAATGCACCTAAGATCGAAGTTAAGCCTGATGAAAAACCAAACGAGGCAGTAGCTAAAGGCAAAGGACCAATTATTTTAAATGGACAACACACCTTGTATAATAAGGCCAAACAGATCACAAAAGATGGCTTGTTCAAGGACAATCGTTTAATGGAAGGTAAAGCCTACATTTACGATGAGAACGGAATTTTAACACGTATCGCCGTTTACAAGAACGGTATCTATGTGGGTGATACACAGGTGGAAAATTAATCTTAATTAAAGTTTATACGAAAGCCTCCGATTGATAGTCGGAGGCTTTTTGTTTTTAGACAAAACCGCCTTTTTTTTCGATAAATTTAATTGCATTTAGAGGATTTAACGTATAGATTTGGTATACACTAACTACCTAATAATAAAATCACTAATTGCATTCGGAGCTCTGCTGGCTTTTTCAGTTTCAAACGCTCAATCGTATGAGTTGTTTTCTAATAAAGACACGATCAATTTCATTGATCAAACAGGAAAAAAGCAGGGCAAATGGATCCTAATGGGAAAACATAAGCCGGGCAATTGCTTCACGCTTAATCAGAAAGCGGAAGAAGGGGCCTATAAAGAAAACCGTAAGGCTGGCCATTGGATCGAATATTATTGCAATGGGAACAAAAAAAATAACATTGAATTTACAAACGGACGCCCGGATGGATATGCGATCCTTTATTATGAGAATGGAAATATAAAAGAAGAAGGAGATTGGAAAATAAACCGTTGGGTTGGCAAGTATAAACTGTATTATGAGAATGGACAAGTGCAGCACGACTTTAAGTTCAACGAAGGAGGAAAGCGCGAAGGGGTTCAGACCTACAATTATGAAAATGGCCAAACAGCAGTGGTAGGAAATTTCACCAACGGAAAAGAAACCGGACAGATCAAGGAGTTTTATGAGAACGGAGATGTAAAGGCAATTAAAACATACAATAACGGTGATGTGGATGTAGCGAGCATTAAAACATTTGAACCTACCAAAGCCATTGAAAAACCAACCAACGATGTGGCTAAGTATGCGCCTAGCAAAGCTGTTACAGAAGTTAAAAAAGATGAAGAGATCCTTACAGCGGCAAAGGATGCTGCAGCAGCAAAATCATTGAACGGAAAACACATCCTATATAACAAGAACAAACAAGTTAGTAAAGATGGTGTGTTCAAGGAGAACCGTTTAATGGAGGGTAAAGCCTACATTTATAATGATAATGGCATCCTTACTCGTGTAGCAGTATACAAGAATGGTGTGTATGTTGGCGACGGAACAATAGAAAATTAAATCCAAGTAATTCTTAATATTTGAAAAGACGGATTTGTTCCGTCTTTTTTTATTGTGTTTTTATTCCAATCTTTACAACAGTTATGCAAGCACTTTTTATATACAATACCCTAACGAGAAAGAAAGAGGAATTCAAAGCCATAAACGCACCTTATGTTGGCATGTATGTGTGCGGGCCAACAGTATACAGTGATGTGCATTTAGGCAATTGCCGCACATTTATTTCCTTCGATCTGATCTACAGATATCTTACCCATATTGGATATAAGGTTCGCTATGTGCGTAATATCACTGATGCCGGACATTTGGAAGGTGATGGAGATGTTGGTGAAGACAAGATCTCTAAAAAAGCAAAACTGCAACAACTCGAGCCAATGGAGATCGTGCAAACATACACTGTAGATTTTCACGAAGTGATGAGTTTGTTCAACACCTTACCTCCAAGCATTGAACCAACTGCCACAGGCCACGTTATTGAACAGCAAGAGATCGCAGAGCAGATCATAAAGAACGGTTATGCATATGAGGTGAATGGAACTGTTTATTTTGACGTAGAGAAATTTGCAAAGGAATATAATTATACAGCTCTAACCGGAAGAAAACTTGAAGAGCTATTAGAGAATACGCGTGACCTTGACGGACAGGATGAAAAGAAAGGAAGACTTGATTTTGCCCTTTGGATAAAGGCAAAGCCTGAGCATTTAATGCAATGGACAAGCAAGTGGGGCAAAGGTTTTCCGGGATGGCATATTGAATGTAGCGCCATGAGCACTAAATACCTTGGCGAGAACTTTGACATACACGGCGGTGGCATGGATCTTGCGCCTACACATCATACAAACGAGATCGCACAGAACATTGCGTACTGCGGCAAATCTCCTGCTAATTATTGGATGCATACGAACATGTTAACGGTGAACGGACAAAAAATGAGCAAGAGCTTAGGAAATAGTTTTTTGCCAAACGAACTGTTCAGCGGAAAACATCCTTTGTTAACCAAAGGCTATGATCCAATGGTGGTAAGGTTCTTCATGCTTCAAACGCATTACAGAAGTACACTTGATTTTAGTAACGATGCGTTGAATGCAGCTGAGAAAGGATTCATGAGATTAGCGGAGGCATACAAAACACTGCAATCACTTAAGCCTTCAGCAACATCATCGGAGGATATCAGCACCATTCATAAAGCGTGTTACGATGCCATGAATGACGATTTCAACACCTCGGTATTGATCGCGAATTTGTTTGAAACTGTAAGGATCATCAATTCCGTGAACGATTCAAAAATGACTTTGACGCAACAGGATATTGAGCTGTTAAAGACCATTTATCAGCATTTTTTATTTGATGTATGCGGTTTAAGATTTGAAGAGGGCAACAGCGAAGCTACAAAGGCGCTTGGCAAAGTTGTGGATGTGATCCTCGAGATGAGAGCGAAAGCAAAGGCAGATAAGAATATTCCGTTGAGTGATGAATTAAGGAATAAATTAACGGAAGCAGGAATAAAAATAAAAGACAGCAAGGAAGGAAGTTCCTGGAGTTTATAATCGAATAAAGCATTCACATGAGATCATCATTAATTTTTTTACTTGCCATTTTTGTTTTTTCGGCCTGTGAAACGGAAAATAAAACAGAAACGGTAACCAATAATTCTACAACCGGCAGCACGGTTGTTGAAACAAAACCACGCGTAGTTCCCCCTGATTTTAATGCAGACAGCGCATTTTCGTTTGTGAAATATCAGGCAGATCTGGGTCCTCGTACTCCCGGAAGCGTTGCCCATGATAAAGCAGTGGCTTACTACGAGAACAAATTCAAATCTTACGGAGCACAAGTACTTGTACAGGCGGGAAATGCGAAAACTTACGACGGCAAGAATTGGCTGCTTAAGAACATCATTGCATCCTTTGATCCTGAGAACAAGAACAGGATCATGCTTTGCGCACATTATGACAGCAGGCCCTTTTGTGAAAAGGAATCAGACCCAAAGTTACAGAAGAATGCATGTCCCGGAGTTAATGATGGAGCCAGCGGAGTAGGTGTATTGATAGAAGTGGCAAGGATCTTACAATCTAAGTCGCCGGGTATTGGTGTTGACATTGTACTCTTTGATCTTGAAGATTATGGCGATAATGGTGGAATGCCCGATACATGGTGTCTTGGTTCACAGTATTGGAGCAAGAATCCACACAAGACAGGATATACCGCCAGATATGGTATTTTATTGGACATGGTAGGAGCTAAAGATGCCAAGTTCCCTAAAGAAGAAATATCCATGTTTTATGCCAATGATGTGGTAACAAAGGTTTGGAAGGCTGCCAAAATTAGCGGAGCCGGAGGTTACTTTACAGATACAGAGATCGGCGAAATGACCGATGATCATGCGTTTGTGAATAAGATCGCACAGATCCCTTGTATTGATATCTTGCACTATGAGGCCTCAGTGAATTCCTTTTTTGAGCATCATCATAAGAATTCTGATGATCTGTCAACCATTGACAAGAACACGCTGAAAGCTGTTGGTCAAACCTTACTGGAAGTTATTTATAACGAGAATTGATCAGTAATTCCACAGATCATGCTCCCAATTGAACAGGTCTGACTTTATATCGTCAGATTCTGTTAAGGCATCGATCCCTTTTGCATATTCGTTGATGTATCTGTCGTACACATTCGATTCTTTTACAACAACACTACTGAAATCCCTTTTCATCAGCAACTCATCAAAACTTCTGTATTCATTGTCATTCCTGATGTTATAAGCATACGTGTTCGAAAGGAATTTTCTGCACGCCGGATAGTACACCCAAAACAATTCACGGTAGGCCTCTTTTTCTTCAATGTATTCATAAAACGCCACACCAATAATTCTCACATTCACCTCACCCCTTTGTTTATCAAAGAACCAATCTTCTTTCAGGCGAATTTTAAGTACTCTTTGAAAGATACTCTCAGAGTCCGTGACCAAAACGGTCTCTGTGCCTTCATTACCAAATTCATCAACCACATACCTTTCCACACTGTCTTTTTTCACCAGCATTTGTCTTACGTGTGATAACTCTAATGGAATCATAAAGTCCTCATCTTTGAAAGCAATAATTTCTTTAGTGAGAATATGTTGACTTATAGATTGAAATAATGAGTGCACACAGGGGTGCCAGGCTAAAGGGTAATAATATTTATGGTTTTGCTTTTCTCTGAGGTCTATCTCACGCCATATTCTTTTTTCCCAGGCCACATCTGCTTCGCGAATGTATGGGTACTCTATTGGTGTTTTATGTTTGCGGTGAAGTTTTTCAAAAGAACTGCAAGGGTCTGTCCCAGGGCCGAAGACTCCGGCTGATTCCGATTGTCCATAACACAGGCAACTAAAACAGAAATAAAGTATGATCAGGCAATGACGCATATCTGTATAAACCAAAATGTTGGTTTGGTTACACATCAACCGAAATTTTAAACATTGTTAGCAAACACTTACTTTTTCACAGTGTGCTAACAAAGCTTCTGTATCTGTGCGAAATTCCCGTTCTTTAAATTCCAAAATCACTGTTTCTATGAGCACTAGATTTATACTTACATTGGCATCAGGATTATGCATGTTCACCTTTCAACTGAGGTCACAGATCACCTTTGTGAAAGGATATTTGATCACTGATAAGGGAGATACACTTCAGGGCGAAATAAAGATTAACCCAAAGATGTAACACGACTCTTATTTGAAGGTCTTTTTTAAAGATAATTCAGGGGTTCAAAAGAATTACAAACCCGGTAAGGTAAAAGGGTATGGATTTGGCGAGAATCATTTTGTGTCGTTGAAACATGACGAGGAGGATATGTTTTTTAAGCGCCTCACTTCCGGCTCAATACTCCTGTACAAGGCCGCATTTGAAGTAGTGGTAATGAATGAGACATCCTACGATTTTGAATATTATGTATTCAAGGAGGGAGACAAGAAGTTGACAGAATTAAAAGAAGGGAAATTCAAGAAACAAATGATGGAATGGATGAAGGATAACACAGAGTTCATTTCAGAGTTCAAGGACGAGAAGAAATTGAATGAAGAGGCTGCCAAAGAGGCGATCTTAAAATATAACGACTGGAAAAGGTCGAATCCATGATAAACAAAGATGATCACAAAAGACACTGACAAGAAACTATTTTTACTGGATGCGTTCGCTTTGATATATAGGGCCTATTTTGCATTTAGCAACAGCCCTCGTATTAATTCAAAAGGTATGAACACCAGCGCCGTGTTCGGGTTTAGCAACACATTGCTTGAGATCCTGAACAAAGAAAAACCAACACATATGGCTGTGGTGTTTGATACAGATGCTCCAACACAACGTCATGAGGAGTTTGAATCCTATAAGGCTAACAGGGAGGAAATGCCGGAAGACCTGCGAATATCCATTCCATATGTGATCGATCTTATAAAGGGATTTAATATTGAGGTAATTGGTTTGCCGGGGTTTGAGGCAGATGATATCATTGGCACACTGGCGCGAAAGGCGGAGGGCTTGGGTTACACAACCTACATGATGACACCCGATAAGGATTACGGGCAATTGGTGGATGCGAACACTTTCATTTACAAACCCGCTCGTTTAGGCAATGGCGCAGAGATACAAGGCGTTGAAGAGATATGCAAGAAATGGGAGATACAGAATGTTGCGCAACTGATAGACATTCTGGGGTTGATGGGGGATAAAGTGGACAACATTCCGGGCATTCCAGGTGTAGGAGAAAAAACAGCCATTCAGCTGATCAAAGATTTCGGATCCATTGATAATCTCTATCAGAACACCGATAAATTGAAAGGAAAGTTGAAGGAAAAGGTTGAGAACAATAAAGACATGGCCTATCAATCACGAAAGCTTGCAACGATCATCATTGACTGTCCGGTTGAGTTTGATGCAGAGGCTTTGGCCATAAAGCCAGTGAATAAGGATGCCTTGCGTGAGTTGTTCAAAGAACTTGAATTCAGAAGGATAGCGCAGAATATCTTAGGCGAAGATATCGGAGGGAATGAAAGCCTTGGAAATACTGCTGCAAAATCGTATCAACCAAAAGCGTCCAACGGTCAAACAGATCTTTTCAGCACCGCGGAGTTCTTCAATACTCAAAATGGCGAAAAGGAGACCATCGCTCCGGAAGTAGTGCATAAAACGTTGTCAGATGTTAAGCATCACTATATTCTTATTGATACCGAAAAGGAAATGGAGGCGCTTTTGCAAAAACTTAGTGATGCGGATGAATTTTGTTTTGATACAGAAACCACTGGCCTTGATGCCTTGAACGCTGAACTTGTTGGATTGTCATTCTCTGTTAAAAAACATGAGGCCTATTATGTTCCTGTAGAAGCAAGCAGAGAATCAGCGATCAGACTATTAGAGAAATTCGAACTTGTATTTGGTGACCCAAATAAGATCCTGATCGGACAGAATATCAAGTACGATTACCATATGCTAATGAACTATGGCGTAAGGATCAAGAACAAATTATTTGATACCATGGTTGCCCATTTCTTGATACAGCCCGAAATGCGACACGGCATGGATGTGCTGGCAGAAACGTTTCTTGATTATTCTCCAATAAGCATTGAGACACTGATCGGGAAGAAAGGAAAGGGTCAGCTCAGCATGCGTGACGTGCCTCTGGATAAGCTCACTGATTACGCTGCAGAAGATGCAGATATTACACTGCAGCTAAAACATGAATTTGAACCAAAGTTAAAGGAAACAGGCACTGAAAAATTATTCAATGAGGTGGAAGTGCCATTGATCAGTGTTCTTGCTGATATGGAACGGGAAGGCATAAAGCTTGATGTGCCGGCCTTAAAGGAATTCTCTAAGCAATTAGAGACCGATATTCATCAAGTGGAAAAAGAGATCAATGAACTTGCAGGATTTAAGTTCAACATCTCTTCACCAAAGCAGGTGGGAGACGTGTTGTTTGAGGTGTTAAAGATCTCAGACAAAGCTAAAAAAACAAAAACAGGACAATATGCAACCAGTGAGGATATTCTTTTAAAGCTTGAGCATGTTCATCCTATTGTTGCGAAGATACTCGATTACAGGGAACTTGTTAAACTTAAAAGTACTTACGTTGATGCACTACCTGAATTGGTAGATCCGAACACGCATCATATTCACACCTCATACAATCAGGTGGTTGCTGTAACAGGCAGACTGAGTAGCGATAATCCAAACCTTCAGAATATCCCAATCAGAACAGAGCGAGGCAGACAGATACGCAAAGCATTTATACCGCGCAATGAAGAATATATTTTACTGAGCGCCGATTACTCCCAAATAGAATTACGTATTGTTGCAAGCATCAGTGGAGATCCGAATATGTGCGAAGCATTCAACGAAGGGAAGGATATCCACACAGCCACGGCTGCTAAAGTGTTTGGCGTGAGCGAAGGAGGGGTAACAAAAGAAATGCGTTTCAAGGCGAAGAGTGTAAATTTTGGGATCATATACGGACAAGGGGCTTTTGGTCTTGCCGAGAATTTGAATATTCCAAGAGGAGAGGCAAAAGAATTGATCGATAATTATTTCAGAGAGTATCCGTCCATCAGAGCCTATATGGATAACGAAATAAATTTTGCACGTGAGCACGGCTACGTTGAAACTCTGATGGGAAGAAAACGTTGGTTGCGTGACATCACATCACAAAATGCTACAGTTCGCGGCTTTGCAGAAAGAAACGCCATTAATGCGCCTATTCAGGGAAGTGCGGCAGACATGATCAAAGTGGCCATGATCAATATACATCACGATCTTAAAAAACAGGATTACAAAACAAAGATGTTGTTGCAGGTACATGATGAATTGGTGTTTGACGTTTATAAACCTGAATTGGAAAAGGTGAAACTACTGATAGAGGAGCACATGAAGAATGCATTGCCACTAAAGGTTCCTGTAGAAGTAGGCATGGGAACTGGTGAGAACTGGCTTGTAGCGCATTGATAGCAATGAACAATAAATCAGAATAGAAAGCGTTATAATTAAAAAACGCTTATCAGATTTTTTTACTAAACCATTAACACAAATAGTTTATGAAACATCTGATTCTTCTATTGGGTTTGCCGTTCACGGGAGTGAACGCTCAAACAGACAGTTTAACCAAGCCAAAGAAATTAAAGCTAGCTTCTGTACAGCTGGAAGCTCACGGAACCACTGTATTTACCAACAGGTCCATCACGCAAAGTAAATTACAACAATTTGTTACAAGCGACTCAATGTTGTACAAAGACCTTTCGTCTTATTATACAACTCCGGAAGGAGTGAAAAGTGTGGTATATAATTCTAATATTGGCGCAAGTGTTTATTTCACATATCCCTCAAACTCTAAACTGACAAAGGATATGTATGCTGGCGTGGTTTATGGAACGGGCACCTATTCACAATTGAATTTTTCAAAAGACACCTACGATACGTTAGGTGTATTCACAAGTACTTCCACAAGTCAGGTCCTGTATCAAATACAAGGCACCAATGATTCCTATTATTTTTACATTAATAGCAACATGCTTCTAATGCCATTGGGAGTTAATTTTACCACGTCTAAATCAAAGAGAGTGTGGTTTGGCTTTGGTGTTGAGGTGGCACCCGGTCTAACATTCAATTTCAAATACAATGCATCCAATTATAAATTCACCAGAGAGCATATAGTTTTATCAACCACACCTGCCACCAACTACAATGCCACTCAGCCTTTTAATGTCACACAGTTTGAAGTACAAACTCAATCTATAGGCTTAAAAGGGGTAGGATTCACTGGTTACATTGGAACGCCGGTAAGCGCAAACCTGAGGATTTCAAAGCGAATACCGTTCTTGGATCACACATCCTTTGGAGTTTCAGTGGCTCCAACATTGCACATCGAGTCAAACAAGTATCGCGGAACACATAGCGGACTTGCCATTGCTTCCACAATGCATTTGAGATACAACTTTAACTGACCTTAATTTTTAATGTAGATGTTTTTCAGAAGGGAGATCTCCTTGCTGAATTTGAAATCTTTGCCTTCTATTTTAACAGGCTGAGAATTCTCAATAGTTAGGCTCATAAAGCCAGGAGTTGATGCTGTTAGAACACTAAGCAAATTTGTATCAAAGGTGATGGTGTCTGTGCCAATGTCTAATCCCTTGGAAAGGATGTGTGGTGATGATGGCAGGCCATCTGAAATAATAAATGTTGCAGTGCTGGCATTTCTTAATCCAAATACGATAAATGAGAAACCTAAGGATTTTCTAAGCGTATCAGGCAACATAGTTAAACTGTCATATGCCGGAATATTTTTTAAATTTTTGAAAGTAAAGGAAGGTATGCTGTTGGCACCATTCACAGACCAGGTTTGCGAACTTAATACCAAATTACTGGTAGATGTATAGTAGTATGGTGAGCCGGTGAAGTCAAGGGTGTCGCTATTAAAGTAAACCGCATTTACAGTCACTGAATTGGCAACTAAAGGAAAAGAAATGGCGTCGTTACTGAAAAAGGCAGAAACTCTGTTAACTACAGTTGGTGTGGCATTAGCGGCCGTAGTGGTATAAGACCCGGCTTTCAGGAATCCATGGAATTTTGTTGCAGTGCTAGGGGTACAATTGGTGCAACCTGTATTCGGATCGATCGGTGTTTCCTGTTGTTTTTTGTTGCAATTCACAAAGAACATGGCAGCAAAGATGGCAATTGTAAATACGGAGGTTAACTTGAGATTCATCATTTACTAAAGGTACAAAAAAATCACTGCTGTTTTTCAGCTAATTTTTTTGCTTCGTTTATATCAATACGCTCTCCGTTCTTGAAAGCCACAACAAAACAATCTTTGAAGCCATTCTGACGCAAGGCGTTTTGGTGAGCCGTAGCATCAGCCATAGAAGAAAATTCACCTGAAGTATATTTGAGCATGTTGTTGGCTTTATAGTAAGACCCGTTTTTAATAGAAGAATATTTCGGGTCCTTCAGATTGAGCGGCACATCACTGCTTGCAAATTGTACCTTAAACACCACAGGTGTACTAGGTATTGGAGTGGGTTCTTTCTCCGGTTTGTCTTTCACTGATTTTGCTTTTTCTATGGAATCCAGTTTCCATTTGTAGCGCGCAGCATCGTTCTTCAGCTTGTTCTCCTCTGTTTTAATTGCTGCGGAATCCTTCAATGGTTGAACATTGTTCTTGTTGTCGTTTACCGTTTTTTCTTCCTTTACAATCCCTTTATTATCGTCCTTTTCATTAGGCAACGGCTTGATCTCTTCCTTAATTAATCCCTTGTTGTCGTCCTTTTGATCAGGCAGCGACTTTATTTCAGTTTTTGTTTTTGTAGTTACACTATCCTTTTTGTCTTGTTCCTCACCATTGTCCGTTTCTTCGTCTTCATCCTTAGCCTTTTGTCCAGGTATATTGCCCGCTTTGATGTTTTCATTCTCAAGTGGCTCTTGTTTTTCTAACTCATCATCATAATCTCTTTTGGTTCCTTCCAGCTCATCCTTATATTTTCTGAAACCTCTGAAAATTGCTTTCGATATATAGTCTTGTCCCTTTTCACTGGCCAGAAACCCTTCTTCGAGCGGATTGGTCAAATAGCCGATCTCTGTTAAAATGCTTGGCATGGCAGTGCGCCATAATACCCAAATACTTTGTCTGTGCACTCCCTTGTCAACTCGTCCTGCTTTATTTTTGTACTCGTCTTGTATCTTGAGTGCAAGATTTGCACTTTGAATTACATAAGCACTTGTGTAGTTGCTCATAATGATGTAACTCTCCTCACTGTCCGGATCAAATCCACCGTACTTGGTCTCATAGTCGTCTTCCAAATAAATTACCGAGTTCTCACGAGTGGCCACTTTCATTTTACCTTCCTCGTTTTTTAACCCCATCACATAGGTTTCAGATCCAAACGGCACTGGGTTAGTGGTTTCAACAGGCACATATTTTCCTTTTTTGTTCTTGCGCATTTTCACCTTCATCTTGCCTGTCTTCGGGTCCTTGTATTTAACCACTTTACCGGCGGCGTTGCAATGAATAGAGATAAAAAGATCTGCCTTTGCTTTATTGGCTATTTGTGCTCTTTCCTCAAGGTCAACAAAAACATCGGTAGTACGCGTATAGATCACCTTTACGTCCTTCATATGGGTTTCTATGAGCTTTCCCAACCGTAAGGCCACACTTAACGACACGTCTTTCTCTTTGGCGAATGCACCATTACATCCGGGGTCTTTTCCCCCGTGGCCTGCATCAATAACCACTGTTTTAATGGTTCCTATCTTGCCTTTGCCAGGCCCCTTTTTAAAGCCCAGCAATGCCAACGCAGGCAACAATAGTAACAACAGGAATTTAATATTTTTAACCTTTAAAAGCACAATTTATAATGGTCGTTTCGTTTAGGTTTGTAGCTTTGTAAACTTAGTATAAAATTACGCCTAACCTTTGAGCAGCTGCGGCAACCGAATATTATTTTTCTTATGGCTGATGTTAATATCTTGCCCGGGAGAATACGCACAAAACGCACCTGCAGATACCATAAAAAAAGTTAATGCAGATACCATTTCAGACTCGGGAACACTTGAATCAAAGGTGGAATACAAGGCAAAGGATTCCATTTTATATCTGGCTGATCGCAAGGTGGCCCTGCTTTATGGAGAGGCCAATGTACTTTACGAAAGCATGAATGTTACAGCCTCCGTGATCGAGATCGACTATGCCAATAATCTGATCACGGCATACGGACAACCGGATAGCACCGGAAAGCTTGCAGGCACCCCGGTATTTAAAGACTCAGAGCAGGAAATGAAGGCCGAGAAGATCATGTTCAACCTTAAAACAAAGAAGGGAAAGATCTTTAATGCCCTTACCAAACAGGGTGAATTACTTGTATATGGAAATGAGATCAAAAAAGACAGTAGCAATATCATTTACATGCGAGACATGAAGTGTATTCCCTGTGAACATGCCGACGAACACACAGTATTAAGAGCCACAAAAGCAATGATCTTACCCAATGACAAGATCGTTACAGGACCTATGTATCTTGAGATCGGTGGGGTTCCAACACCATTGGGACTGCCTTTCGGGTTTTTCCCGAACACAAAAAAACAACACAGCGGCATCCTCATCCCTTTTTTCGGGAATAGTCCTAACCAGGGGTTTAACCTCCGTGATGGTGGGTTTTATTGGGGCATCAATGATGTTACTGATATGGTCATAAAGGGTGATATTTATTCCAACGGCAGTTGGGCGGTAAGAACGATAAACAACTATAATGTAAGATACAAATCAGTGGGGTCTGTCAATTTGGGCTACAGCAGATTCAATATTGGGGATAAGGATATCCCAACAAGTTATAGCCAGCAGAGCTCATACAGCATCAATTGGATACACCGTCAGGACAATAAGAACAATCCTACCATTAATTTTGGGGCTAACGTTAACTATCAGAATCAGGACTACAACAAATACAATTCATTCAATTCAGGACAGTATTTAACCAACACTTTTCAGTCTAACATCAACTTCAGTAAAACATTCAAGGTTGGTACCTTGAGTTCAAATGCCACACACAATCAGAACTCACAAACAGGACAGGTTGATATTTCTTTCCCTCAACTGACCTTTAATGTTAACCGCTTTTTCCCTTTCAAGCGCGAATCGGCCGTGAAGCAGAATGTGTTCGACAAGATAGGCGTAAACTATCTCTTTGAAGCCAGGAATACATTAAGTGGATACGATTCCATCCTGTTCAAGGGCGATCTTTCAGATAAAATGAAATATGGCGTAAAACACAGTTTGCCCATATCTACAAATTTCAATCTTTTAAAGTACATCACAGTAACGCCCGCTTTAAATTTAAGTTCGGTAATGTATACCCGATCAATGCGCAAGGAATTCTTGCGTAACGATTTCAACAGAGATACTCTGGTAGACAAGACCGTATATGGTTTTGCTGCCGGCTACGACGCGAATTTTTCAACGGCCCTGAACACCAAAGTATTCTTTGATTATGTATACAAGCGAGGAAAAATAAAACAGATCAGACATTTGTTGATACCAACACTTACCTATGTATACAGACCCGATCTGGGTGAAGAGAATTTTGGTTTTTGGAAGAAAGTACAAACAGACACCCTTGGGAATACTATGCGTTACAGCATTTTTGGCAACTCATTGTTTGGTGGTCCCGGAATTGGCGAACAGAATGCGTTGAACCTGTCACTGAACAACAATATTGAGGCTAAGATCCAACAGCAAACGGATACAGGGGTTGTATATAAGAAGATCGTATTGTTACAAAATTTGGGAATTACTGGCTCGTACAATTTTGCCGCTGATAGTTTTCAAATGAGCAATATTGGCATAACGGCAAGGAATAAGATCTGGAAATTCTTTGATCTTGTGTTGGGTGGAACCTTTGACCCATATGGGTTTGATAATACAACTAAACGCAGGGTTAGCAAGTACGCCAGTGAATACAACAACGTATATCTTCGTTTTGTGAATGCAAATATTGCTGTTAATGCAGCATTCGGTAGCAGCAGTTTTGATATAGAAAAAAGATCAAAAGGAGCTCCGAATCTCACCAATGGCGCAGAGAGAGGCGCCGCACCCGAAGACAAGCCTCTGGAAAGAATGGAGTGGAACCTGAACGTGTTTTACAATTATGTGATTGCACCTGAATTGGCTGACCCAAGTAAATTCAAGAGCACACAAACACTCAATTTCTCGGGCGCCATCAGCCCTACTAAATACTGGAAGATTGGAGCAACCAGCGGATACGATTTTGTTAGCAAGAATTTAAGTTATACGAGTTTTGATATTTACCGTGACCTGAAATGCTGGGAGGCAAGGATCAACTGGGTTCCGTTCGGATTCAGGAAGAGCTATAGCCTTACGCTTAATCTGAAAACAGGCATGTTGAGCGACATCAAGATCCCGCGCCAGCGTCAGTGGTTTGATAATTTTTAATGCTGTGTTATGAACTATCTTCAAAGTGTTATCAAACAATTCGAGTATTATAAATTGCTCGGAGAAAAAGCAATGTTGCAGCTCAGCGATGAGCAACTGTTTGTTATCCCCAGCCATGAGAGCAACAGCATTGCTGTGATTGTTCAGCATCTGTCAGGGAATATGTTGTCACGCTGGACTGATTTTTTAAACTCGGATGGGGAAAAGGATTGGCGAAACAGAGATGCCGAATTTGAAGTTGTTTTGAGATCAAAGCAAGAACTCATGGACGCCTGGAACAAAGGCTGGAGGGTGTTTCTGGACACATTGAACAGTTTGAAAGAGGAGGATCTTGCAAAGATCGTTTACATACGCAATCAGGGGCATACGGTCATGGAAGCCATCAACAGGCAATTGGCACATTACCCTTACCATATAGGCCAAATGGTGTTTTTAGCAAAGTTACTGGTCACCAATGACTGGCAAACATTGTCAATTGCACGAAATGAGTCAAATTCATATAATAAGGAGAAATTCAGCCTTGAAAAAGGCCGTGCGCATTTTACAGATGAATTCCTGAAAAAGAAAGAATAAGGTTATTCTACACGTTTAATGGTACAACCGATAGACTTGGTCTCCTGTGTTTTCGGGGTTTCACCTTTAGTCACTGAAGCAAGGGCATCCTTTAAGTATGCAGCTTTAACGGCAGCAGCATCCTTCACATTGTCATCAATAGCACCTTTGTATACAAGGCCTTTAGCATTGAATAAAAAACATTGCGGTGTACGTGTGGCACCAAAAGCATCAGCTACAGCGCTTTTTTCATCAACCACATAACTGCATTTCAATCCCTGCGATTGGTAATACTTCACCATTTGATCAAAGCTGTCTTCTTCGGCACGTTGAGCCTCGTTGCTGTTGATCAGGATACAACCAATACCATTGGATAAACAATAATCGCTATATTCTTTAATGCGCTTTTCGCTTAGTTTAACGTACGGACAAGTGTTGCAGCTGAAAATAACAAGTAATCCCTTTGCTGTTTTGCTTTCATTCAATGAAACCATTTTGCCTGAAACATCCTTCATTTTCACATCTGCTGATGGAATGGCGGCATTCAAACCAATTTCTTCACCATTTACCATGTTGGTAAAAGAAAATAACCCGAATGTGATAACTGCAAGTGCTGATAGAATTACTGATTTTTTCATGGTATATACGTTATGTGATAAGCAAATTTAAACTATTGCCTTTGAAATAGCAAATTTTTAACAGATTTAGGCTATACTTTGT
>DAISHL010000004.1:0-21072 GCA_036822555.1 Bacteroidota bacterium
AAAAGTAATAACGATCAAACAACCTAACAACTTGCAACAGACTAAGATCATATTAAGCGGCGGAGGCACAGGAGGACATATCTTTCCTGCTGTTGCCATTGCCAATGAACTCAAATCGAGGATTCCTGATGCCAAAATACTTTTTGTTGGCGCACTTGGCAGAATGGAAATGGAAAAGGTTCCAAAAGCAGGGTACGACATCATTGGCTTACCAATTGCTGGTCTGCAAAGGAAACTGACCTTTTCAAATCTGTTGTTTCCATTTAAGCTTATCCAGAGTTTATTTAAGGCACGAAAGATCCTCAATGACTTTCAACCCGATGTTGTAATAGGCACTGGTGGTTATGCCAGTGGGCCCATCTTAAAGGCCGCTTCATCAAGAGGTATACCAACATTGATACAGGAACAAAATTCATTCGCAGGAATCACAAACAAATTACTTGGTACTAAGGTTGACAAAATTTGCGTGGCCTATGAAGGAATGGAGAAATTCTTCCCGAAAGAAAAGATCGTTTTCAGTGGAAATCCCGTAAGGCAAGATATAGTAAATGTAGATCAGAAACGTAAAGAAGCGCTCGAGTTCTTTAAACTTGATCCTGCCAAAAAAACTGTATTGGTCATTGGAGGAAGTTTAGGAGCGCGAACCATAAACCTCGCCATTTTTGACGGAATAGATCAGTTCTCTAAACAGCATATACAACTTTTGTGGCAAACAGGAAAAGGATATTATGAAACTGCAAAACAAAGAACACAAGGTTTAGAGAACGAACATATCTATGCTTTTGATTTCATTCAGCGAATGGACCTTGCGTATGCCGCAGCAGATATTGTGATCTCGAGAGCAGGTGCCAGCTCAGTTTCAGAATTGTGCAACACTCATAAGCCATGCATCTTAGTTCCATCTCCGAACGTATCTGAAGACCACCAAACAAAAAATGCCATGGCCCTTGTGAATAAAGGAGCCGCATTACTTGTGAAAGATTCTGAAGCATCAGACACACTCGTTAAAAGCGCGCTTGAACTTTGCAACAACAGTAACAAGCAACAAGAATTGTCTCAGAAAATAAAAACATAGGCCATCTATAACTCAACAGAGATAATTGCAAATGAAATTATAGCTCTGCTGAATAAACGAAAAAAATGAAGATCCTTGAGTACAAACTATACTACTTTCTTGGTGTTGGCGGCATTGGCATGAGCGCCCTTGCCAGATACTTCAATCATTATAAAAATACAGTAAAAGTGTACGATAAAACCAACACCACTTTAACCTTCAGGCTCGAAGAAGAGGGCATCACATGCCATTATGACGAGAATGTTGAGATACTTTCTGAAGAACTTCAAAAATACGCCAAGGAGGAGGTTCTTGTGATATACACCCCAGCAGTTCCTTCAGATCATAAAGAGTTGATTTATTTACAAGAAAACAATTATACAATTTTAAAAAGATCTTCTGTACTCGGCGAGATCACTAAGCAATTTAAAACCATTGCCATCGCCGGAACACATGGCAAAACCACTACCACCACCATGGTATCTCATATCCTCAGGAACAGTGGCGTCAATTGCTTTTCATTCATGGGTGGCATCTCAAAGAATTACAACACAAATCTTTTACTAGGCGACCCAACACAAAAGGATACGTATGTTGTAGTAGAAGCTGATGAATACGACCGATCCTTTTTAACCTTACATCCGTATCTATCGGTGATCACAAGTTGTGATGCTGATCACTTGGATATTTATGGTGACCATCACTTTGTAAAAGAAAGCTATCAATTGTTTGCGCAACAGATCCAGAAAGAAGGCCTTTTAGTTGTTAACAAAAATGTTGATAATGAATTATCCCTTCCCGATAATAAGGTCATCTACTCGTTAAATTTAAATACGAATTATGTTGCTGAAAATGTGCGCTTTATAGAAAATGAAGCGTATTATGATGTTAAAAGTCCGTTAGAGAACCTTACCGATGTGTGCCTTGGTATTACTGGCATGCACAACGTTGAGAACTCCATTGCGGCTATAGCTATCGCACAGCAACTTGGTTTAAAAGGTCATCTGATCAAAGATGCCCTTCGTTCTTTCAGTGGTGTAAAACGCAGATTTGATTACAGGATAAAATCTGAAAAAGTAGTGTTCATTGATGATTATGCGCATCATCCCGAAGAGTTAAAAGCTACCATCTCATCGGTAAAAAAGATCTACCCGAACAAAAAGGTTACCGGGGTATTTCAGCCGCATCTCTTCAGCAGAACAAGGGATTTTGCAAATGGATTTGCTTCCAGCCTTGACTTGCTAGATGAAGTGGTGCTCCTAGAGATCTATCCGGCAAGGGAAAAACCGATTGAAGGGATCAATTCGCAAATGTTATTGAATAAAGTGACCTGTAGCAACAAGAAACTTTTAAGTAAAGAAGCATTGCTGGAACACATGAGATCTGATTCAATTGAAGTGCTTGTGACACTTGGCGCAGGTGATATAGACACAATGGTTGAACCCATTGAGAAAATACTCAGAACCAGGTATACAGATTGATATGAAAAGGAAAAATGAAAATGTTTAACTATAATAAAATATTTAGTTTTTCTCTGTGGTTGTTTGCTTTGGCAGGATTGGTAACCTCTTGGTCCTTTGCCAATAAAAAACAAAACTCAGCAAAGGTAGATCAGCTGATCATTGAGATCGTGAATCCGGGCGAAAATGAATTCATTGATGAAAAAGATGTGCAGGATTACTTTGATGAACGCAACAATCAACTTTTGCAGAACGAGGTAAAGAACATCAACATCACAGATCTTGAAAAAGCCCTCAACGCACACCCTGCTGTTGAGAATGCCGAGATCTCCTATGATGTGAATGGCGACCTGAAGATCTCAGTTAAGCAAAGAAGGCCAATGGTGAGGATATTCAATGTTACCGGCGAAAGCTATTACATTGACTCAACCAGCAGATTGATGCCTCTCAGTTACAAATCAACCGGAAGGGTCATTGTTGCTAACGGTTCCATCTACGAGCCTTATGCCAGAAGGTATAATTATACCGTAGACCAGATCAGCAATAGTGAAAGTTTCAGTAAAGTGAGTGTACTCGATGATATCTATAAACTTTCAAAGGAGATCTATTCTGATAGTTTATTGTGTAATATGATACATCAAATTTATGTGACACCGAAAAAAGAATTCATCCTTACTCCAATAATTGGCGGACATTCCATCATGCTGGGAGGAACTGATGATCTTGAACTTAAGTTGAACAAACTAAGACTATTTTACAAACAGGGATTGAATAAAACAGATTCCTGGAATAAATACTCTACAATTAATTTAAAATATAAAAACCTGGTGGTTTGCACTAAAAAATAACGTATGGAAAATAACAGTAATAACTTAGGCTCAGATCTTGTTGTTGGACTCGATATCGGTACAACAAAAATTGCTGCCATTGTTGGCAGAAAAAATGAACATGGCAAAGTAGAGATCATGGGCATTGGTAAAACCGAGTCGCTTGGGGTTAACAGAGGTGTTGTAGTTAACATTGAACAAACAGTTGCCTCTATTAAAACTGCAATTTCAATTGCCGCTGATAAAGCTAATGTTGATATTGGCGAAGTTATTGTTGGTATTGCAGGTCAGCATATTAAAAGTATGCAACACCGTGGCATGATCACACGTCAATCCCTTGACGATGAAGTTAGCCAAAAGGATGTGGATCAGTTGATAGACAACATGCATCGTTTAGTAATGAATCCTGGAGAAGAAGTTATCCATGTGATCCCTCAGGAATACATCATCGACAATGAAAGTGGGATCAAAAATCCTATAGGACATTCCGGCATACGACTAGAAGGGAATTTCCATATCATAACAGGACAAGTAAGTGCAGTTAAAAATATTTTCAAGTGCGTGAATCGTGCGGGCCTTGAAATTGTAGATCTTCACCTGGAACCTCTTGCAAGCGCTGACGCAGTGCTGAGTGATGAAGAAAAAGAAGCAGGTATTGTGTTGGTTGATATAGGAGGTGGAACAACGGATGTTGCTGTGTTCTATGATGGCATCATTCGCCATACGGCGGTGATCCCTTTTGGTGGCAATATAATCACAGAAGATATCAAAGAAGGATGCGGTATCATTAAAACCCAGGCAGAACAACTTAAGGTAAGATTTGGTTCTGCATTGGCTCAGGAAAATCAGGAGAATGAGATCATATCTATCCCTGGATTGTCAGGCCGTCCGCCAAAAGAAGTTTCGGTGAAACTACTGGCTCAGATCATTCAGGCGCGCATGGAAGAGATCCTTGAGTTTGTATTGTTTGAGATCAAATCTTCTGGTTATGAACGCAAACTGTCTGCGGGTATCGTTGTAACCGGTGGAGGATCCATGTTAAAGCATTTGCAACAATTAGTGATGCTTACAACCGGCATGGATTGCAGAATAGGCACACCAAACAGCAATCTGGCATCCGCTGATAACGAATTAAAGAATCCTCTTTATGCCACAGGTGTAGGCTTGGTGATGAAGGGTAGAGAGAAATATGAACGAGAGTCCAAGCGAGGAAACAACTTTAATAAACCGGAAGTTCCAGTTGAAACAGAAAAAACAGAAAAAGTAAAAGAAGAAAAAAAGATCACGAACCACTCCAGTAAAAAAATGGGATCATTCTTTGATACTCTGATCACAAGAGCTAAAGACTGGATGAGCGATGATATTGAATAAAAACCACAATTAACCACATAAAACAACCACCATGATGCAATTTGAATTACCAAATACCGAAAGCTCTATCATTAAAGTGATCGGTGTAGGCGGCGGAGGAAGTAACGCTGTTAATCATATGTTTCGCCTTGGTATCAAAGGCGTAGATTTTATCATCTGCAATACAGATAAACAAGCACTGGAAAAAAGCCCGGTGCCAAACAGGATACAACTAGGCAGCCACCTTACCAAAGGATTGGGTGCAGGATCTATTCCTGATGTTGGAAGAGATGCAGCCATTGAATCTATTGAAGAGATAAAGAACTATCTGTCAGACAATACGCAAATGGTATTTATCACAGCTGGTTTAGGCGGTGGTACAGGCACAGGTGCAGCGCCTGTGATAGCCAGCATTGCCAGAGAACTTGGTATTCTAACTGTAGGTATTGTTACATTACCTTTTGTGTTCGAAGGCAAGAAAAGAAGAATGCAGGCAGAACAAGGTTTAGAAGAAATGAAGAAGTATGTAGATACTTTATTAGTGATCGGTAACGATAAACTTAGGGAGATCTATGGCAATTTAAAGATGAGTGAAGCTTTTGCGCATGCTGACGACGTATTAACAGGTGCAGCTAAAAGCATTGCGGAGATCATCAGCTTACATATGCATATCAATGTCGACTTCAATGATGTGAAGACCGTTATGAAGGACAGTGGTGTAGCCATCATGGGTAGTGCAGTTGCAAGCGGCGAAAAACGTGCGCTTCGTGCAGTTGAAGGTGCCTTAAACTCACCATTATTAAATGACAATGATATTAGTGGTGCGCGCCATGTTTTATTGAACATCATGAGTGGTAGTGATGATATTGACATGGACGAATTTGGTGAAATTACCGATTTCATTCAGGAAGCTGCAGGTGGTACAGCTGAACTGATAACCGGATATGGTACTGACCCTTCCCTTGGTGACAATGTTAGCGTTACGATCATTGCAACAGGATTCAAGTCCAATCACAATTCATCGTTTGAACAGGCTATTTTGAAAGAAAGAAAGGTGGTTGATCTTAATGAAACAAAATCAGAACCTGTGATTGAAGCTAAAGCTGAAGTTATTGAGGAGCCTAAAAAAGAAGATGAGCCTTTTGTTTTCATCAAGAACGAACAGGAACAATCCATTGAGGTTAAGGAAGTGAACTTTGAAAGCAAAGAAATTACTTTTACCAACGAAGAGAGTATTCAAAAGATAACTGAAACAAGCAGCGAGATCTCTGAAACTTCGAGCACACCTGAATTTACATTTACTATGGTGAATTCAGAAAGCACAACCACAGTAACAAATGAATCAGCTTCAGAAGAAGAATCAATCAGTGCCGAAACTCCAGCTGAAAATATCTCAAGAGAGGAACAAATAAAACTGGCTCAGGAACGTATTCGCAAATTAAAAGAGATCACTCTTAAAATGAAGAGTCCTGAAGGCTTAGCTGCTCTTGAAAAGGAAACAGCATTCTCCAGAAAGAACATCAACCTTGAGAATAAAAACTATTCACAAGAATCAAATGTATCACGTTTCACTTTAAGCGAAGGTGATGATAAGAAGATCGAGATACGTCCAAACAACTCTTTCTTGCACGACAACGTTGATTGATCAACGGATCAGTTCTTAATACAAAAGCCCGGTAACTTTACCGGGCTTTTGTTTTTCATATCCCCAATGATCTTTTAGTACGCCAACCATATGAAAACAAAAAAGGGACATCAATGATGTCCCTTTTTTATTGTATTATAGTCTATTACTTGCTAACTACTAACTTAGCAACACGCTTAATACCGGCTGAACTAGAAACGTTCACAATGTATACACCGCTTGTAAGGTCTGCAACATCCACAACTTTATCAGTATAACCATACGAAAGATTGTTGATCTTTTCAGACTTCAATAGCTTACCATTGATGTCCATTACATTGATCGTAATGTTCTCGTTCTCTGTAGCGAAGAAGTTTAATGTAACATTAGAATTTGTAGGATTAGGATATACAGTTAAACCGGTGTTCTTAGCTTTAGATTCGTATTCATTCACACCGATCACTGTGTTAGTTAAGAAGTTCTTGTTCATCCAGGCACCACGTCCGTTTGTAGCTACATAAATAACCCCTGAATTGTACGATTCCCAGTTGTTTGTCTTCTGTTGTTTGATATCAAACACCTGTACATTTGGAAGAGCAATTGAAGGAGTAGATGCACTCTTTGCACTGAACCATGTAGGTGAAGCAACAGTAATATCGTCAGTAGCATACACACCATTCTCAGTACCTAACAATACACGTTTGTTATCAGAATACTCAAACAATGCACAATACGTAGCGATCTGAGGTAAAGAACCGGTTTTATCTGTGAAGGTAACTACAGTGTTATCAATGTTATCCACGTCAATATTTGGTGTGCTCACATAGATACGCTTGCTGTTAGCACTTGTTATATCAGAAGTGGTCAACAATAGAGTTTTACTGTTGTCGCTTACAGCCAAGTTAGTGATCCTCTCGCTGAATGAACCAATTAAAGTTGTTCTGAAACGTGAATTGAAGTTTGTTGAGAAGGTAAATACAGATGTTGAAGTTCTCTTACTATTTACACATCCTGTATAGAATGCACCTCTGTAATCTTCGATCGCGAAATCATGAATACTTGTTTTTAAGTTGATCTTATAAACATTGTAAGTTGTGTTGTTCAGATTGGTTACGAAGTAAATACTCTTTCCGTCAGGTGCCCACTCTAACAAATATGGTAAACCTGAGATCGTAATGGTATTAGATGTAAATGATGTGCTGTTTGTTGTAATTGCACCATTACAGCTAACGATCTGGAATTTCTGAGGATCATTCACGTTCAATGGACGCTTACTGATCATGATACCTTTATCATTAATGATCGCTAAACGTGCATTGTAAGGCATTTTAAATTTAATTGGAGCACCTGTTGAAACAGGTGCTAAAGAATTCGTTCCAACATTTGTAAAGCTCCAGCTTAAAGCACTGGCAAGTAATGTAGAGTCTTTGAATACCTTGTTAGAAATGTTGTCATTCTCTACCATGATCTTACTATTGGCATTGTATTTATAGAATACAGTTACACCTACCCTTACATACATATAATCATTAGAGAATGAAGAAATGGCAGCTAACGGATTGGTAGGCAATTGGAACTGAATAATATCCTTACTCTCAGAAGGATCTATATTTAAAGTATTCTGAATGTTAGCAACAGTACTTGTTAAACCGGTTAACGTGTAGCTGCTAGGCTGGGCAGTAGAAGATGATGCTCCGCCAAACTCCATGGTTGCTTTTTGAGTAGCAGTATACGATTTATTGGTAAATGCGAAACATGAGTTACTTGTTGACGTTGGAACACCAATAGTAAATGTTCTGATTGTGATCTTATCCAAGATAGCACTCTTCTGAGGTTTGATCAAACTTACAGTAAATGAAGGTGTAGCATTAACAGTACTTGTTACTGGTATCAATACCTGAATAGAGTCATTGAAGAATAAAGCCGAATCAATAGTATTCAAACTACCATTGCTCTCCCATAACTTAAATGGAGTTCCGGTACTTGTGAATGTATTGTTTGAATACACATCTTCTGTAGTTGATCCGTTATTAGAAATTCCACGGAAATCAATGGTTGTAATGTTTGGAGCCGGACCACATTGTGTACCCAAGTGGCTTGCTTGCATTAAGTTTGGTTCGTTCGCAGTGATATCTGCGGCAATATATAAATTACTGTTTGCAGCTGCAAAAAATGCAGTGTTAGGATTGATACGAGAATACTGAACATTGAAGAAATCTCCTGTTAAGTAATTCAATTCATTTGTAACTGAAGGATAGTTTCCACTGAAGTAGCTCACACCGTTACCACCTGTACCGGCAATGTAACCAGAATAAGGCGTTAGAACGCTATTAGTGTTTGCTGTTTTTGGGAATGATGTAATACCAATACTATTGTATTGAGCAGTACCCAAACCTTTAAAGAATGGTTGGAATGTCAACAAATTATCGATTGATTTATAAACGCCTGCATCTGTCACAAAATAATAACTGCGAGAAGAACCACTTCCTACAATTTTAACATCATGGATGTTCTGACGTAAATAAAGAGGTCTGTTAAAAAACATTTCATTACCAAAACGAGTCCAAGTACCTACACCTTCCGGACCACCAGCAGTTTTAGCCCATCTGTAGAACCTGTAACTTCCGATGTAAACGATATCATCGTTTGATGGGTCAATGATCACATTGTGTGCATAATCACCTGAATTGATCGAACCACCATTTGACAAAGGATCTAATTGAGGGGAACCTTCCAGAATCAAATTCCATGTTGTACCTGCATCTTTACTTACAAAAAAGCCCATCAATGAAGCAGAAGAAGCATTTGAAGTTGGTGATGTTGGTTTTGAAACGGATGCGTAGATAACTGCAGCGTTGTTAGAAGACACAGCAAATTCTATACGACCATAGTTAGAGTTAGGCAAATTCACGTTTGTTGGAGTGATCTTCACAAAACCGCTTGGTGAACCTGAAGCAGATTTATAAAGGTTCACACCGCCACCGCTTGTATTGTTGGTTAATGTGGCATAAATAGCCCCATTTGAGTCATAACTAACTGTTAATGCAGTGGATGTAGGGGTTATATCGTCACCCGATGCCTGAACAAAGCTTGCCCCGCCATCAGTTGAGATCTCCAATCCATTATTTCCTGCAACCGCAATGTTGTTCGCATTGGTCGGATGGCATGCAATTCTGGTGATCACCGTGCCCACAGTGGCAGCTGGTGCAATATTATCAAGAGTATTGGTAGATGTATTCAGTTTATACAACCCTGTACCTGCCTGAGCTCTTGCCCTTGCTGTAGGACGTAAAAAACCTTCCCCGGTAGCAGCGTATATAGTGCCATCAGCGGCTTGAGCCATGTAACTGATGTTCCTAACCGTTCCCTGGTCGTTCAATGGAGCCCAGTTTGCAGCACCATCTGTAGATTTGAATATACCGCTGGAAACACTTCCCACGTAAAGCACATTCGAATTGTTCTTGTCAACAATCATGTTCCTTGAACGTCCGGCACTCAACACAGGACCTGCCGGTGACCAAGAATATGTAGTTTGAGCATTGATCTCACTGCTTAAAACCGCTGTAAATGCTAAAGCTCCCAAAAAATTGTACTTATTCATCATATCTCGAAAATTAATCAATTCGTGTTTTGTATAATTTTAACAAAAATGTTCATTTTCTTTTAAATAAAAAAATAAAGCCTCCGTTTTTTTACATTTTGGTATTACTTTTTTCATAATTGGTTCATTTTCACACATAAGTGACAACACATACAATTGATTATCAAAATTTTGTGGTATTAAAGGTTTTTCTAAATTTGTGCTCCTGTTTTTTATGGCTCAAACTAAATATTTCGCCCACCCAACTGCTGTTATTGATAACGGATGTGAAATTGGTGAAGGTACTAAAATATGGCACTTTTCGCATATTATGCCAAATTGTAAACTTGGCAACAACTGCAATATAGGGCAAAACGTGGTTATTTCCCCGGAAGTTGTGCTTGGTAACAATGTAAAGGTGCAAAATAACGTTTCTATTTACACCGGCGTTACTTGTGATGATGACGTATTCCTTGGTCCAAGCATGGTATTCACCAATGTGACAACCCCCAGCAGTGCCGTACTAAGCATGATCCAGTCCGCCAAAACCAATGAAGGCTAAGGAGCAACCATTGGCGCAAACGCTACAATCGTTTGTGGTAATGATATAGGTGAGTTTGCTTTTATTGGGGCAGGTGCCGTAGTTACTAAAAATGTTCCTGCGTATGCCCTTTTGGTAGGAAACCCGGCTAGACAAATTGGTTGGATGAGCGAATTTGGTCATCGTTTGACCTTTGATGCCAACGGAATGGCTGTATGTGAGGAAAGCGGGCAAACTTATAAATTAGAGAACAACCTTGTAAATCGCATTTCCTAAAATGAACAAGATAAAATTTGCTGTCATTGGGCAGGGACATATTGGTAAAAGGCATGCGGAAATGGTCAGACGAAATCCAAATTGCGAATTGATCGCCGTTTGTGACGTGTTGCCAAAAGAACAACTTGGCTTAAACGATCTGAAAGAGAAATTTTACAATACGCCGGAAGAACTTTTAAAATCGCATCCTGAAGTTGAAGTTGTAAACGTTTGCACCCCTAATGGTTTGCACGCAACTCACGCATTATTGGCTCTGGACGCAAATAAACATGTGGTAGTAGAAAAACCAATGGCCCTATCAAAGTCTGATTGCGAAAAAGTGATCTATAACGCGCTACACCACCATAAAACAGTATTTTGTGTGATGCAAAATCGATATTCTCCTCCAAGCGTGTGGTTAAAGGAGATCATCGATAACAAAACACTTGGCGAGATATACATGGTTCAATTGAATTGTTATTGGAACCGTGACGAACGTTATTATAAACCCGGGAACTGGAAAGGCACACAAGACCTTGACGGTGGCACCTTGTTCACACAATTCAGTCACTGGATAGATATTATGTATTGGTTGTTTGGAGATATCCAGAACATACAGGCAAAGTTTGCCCACTTCAATCACCAAAAAAGCACGGCATTTGAAGACAGCGGTTTTGTAAGTTTTGATTTTGTGAATGGAGGCATGGGTTGCATCAATTACTCTACTGCCGTTTGGGACAAAAACCTTGAATCATCCTTAACCATTGTAGGCAGCAAAGGAAGCGTTAAAGTGGGAGGCCAGTACATGGATCAAATTGAGGTTTGTAATATTAAGGATTATACAATGCCTGTACTTGCTGAAACCAATCCTGCCAATGATTATGGAGCCTACAAAGGCTCTGCGAACAACCATCACAATGTGATAGAAAATGTGGTTGATACATTGCAGGGGAAAAATAAAATTTCCACAAATGCGCTTGAAGGTTTAAAAGTGGTAGATATCATTGAACGAATTTATGCACTTAGACCTGCGCATGTAATAAAGAAAATATAAATAGCACTACAATGAACTTATACGACAGAATAATTAAAAAAGACGCATCCGTTGCACTTATCGGACTTGGTTATGTTGGATTGCCAATTGCACTTGCTTTTGCAAAAAAAGTAAAGGTCATAGGATTTGACATCAATGACAAACGCGTTGGCATGATGAAAAAAGGAATTGATCCAAGCAACGAGTTGCCAAAAAGTGAATTTAAGAACTCTGATATAGTATTTACAAGTAAGTTAGAAGATCTTAAAAAAGCCAACTTTTACATAGTTGCCGTTCCAACACCAATTGATGAGCACAACTTACCTGACCTGAAGCCTCTGATTGCTGCTTCTACCACGGTAGGTAAAGTATTGAAAAAAGGCGATTATGTTGTTTTTGAATCAACCGTTTATCCAGGATGTACCGAAGAAGATTGTATCCCGGTGCTTGAAAAAGTTAGTGGTTTAAAATACATGAAGGATTTTAAAGTAGGGTACTCTCCTGAACGTATCAATCCAGGTGATAAGGAACATACAATTACTAAGATCCTGAAAGTAGTGAGTGGATGCGATAAGGAAAGTTTGGATGTGATCAGCAAAGTTTACGAGATCATTGTTGAACCCGGAACACACAAAGCCTCAAGTATAAAAGTAGCTGAAGCCGCTAAGATCATTGAAAACACTCAGCGCGATGTGAATATTGCATTGATGAATGAACTTTCAATCATCTTCAATAAAATGGGTATCAATACTTATGATGTGCTGGAAGCTGCAGGAACTAAATGGAATTTCTTAAAATTCTCTCCTGGTCTGGTTGGTGGCCATTGCATTGGGGTTGATCCATATTATCTGACGCACAAGGCAGAAAGTTTAGGATACCACGCGAGGGTAATAAACAGTGGTCGTTATGTGAATGACAGCATGGGCTTTTATGTTGCTAAAACCTGCGTAAAAAAGATCATTGCCGCCGGCAAGAACATTTCAAAGTCTAAAGTACTGGTGATGGGTGCAACCTTTAAAGAGGATGTAAGTGACATCCGTAACAGCAAGGTTGCCGACATTGTGAAAGAATTAAAATCCTTTGGTCTAAAGGTGGAGATCGTTGATCCGCATGCCGATTCAGAAGAACTTAAACACGAATACGGCTTCGGATTGAACAAACTTGGAAAAGGTTACGATGGTGTGATCGTAGCAGTGAACCATAAAGAATATAAAACACTGGATGAGAAATTCTATAAGTCTATTCTTTCGTCGAAAGGTGTTTTTGTAGATGTAAAAGGCATGTATCGCAATAAATTCAAGGGATTGAATTATTGGAGTTTGTAATAAAGTAAAAATTTAGAAAATGAAAATACTGATCACCGGAGGAGCCGGATTCATTGGGTCGCACGTAGTAAGACTATTTGTGAACTCCTACCCGAACTTCCAGATTCACAATCTTGATAAACTAACCTATGCAGGAAATCTGGCTAATCTGACAGATATTGAGAAAAAACCAAATTACACATTCATTAAAGGCGATATCGTTGATGCGAAATTCATCAATGAGCTTTTTGAAAAAGAACAGTACAACGCTGTTGTGCATTTGGCTGCCGAAAGTCATGTTGATCGCAGCATTACAAATCCTTTAGAGTTTGTTATGACCAATGTGATCGGCACGGTGAATCTATTAAATGCAGCAAAAACCCTTTTCAAAAAGGAGAATTCAACATTCAAGCGATTTTATCATGTGAGTACTGATGAAGTGTATGGTGCATTGGGTGATACCGGTATGTTCACTGAAACAACCTCCTATGACCCACATAGTCCATACTCAGCAAGCAAGGCAAGCAGCGATCATTTTGTTCGCGCATACCACGATACTTACGGACTGCCTTGTGTGATCTCCAATTGCAGTAACAATTACGGACCAAATCATTTCCCTGAGAAACTGATCCCACTATGCATTAACAATATCCTTAACAATAAACCTCTTCCTATTTATGGCAAAGGCGAGAATGTGCGCGATTGGTTATATGTTGTAGATCATGCCAGAGCTATTGATGTGATCTTCCATAAGGCTAAAGATGGCAGTACCTATAATATAGGAGGTCATAATGAATGGACCAATATCAATGTGATCCGATTGCTTTGCCAGATAATGGATAAGAAACTCAACCGTGCTCCGGGCACCAATGAAAAGCTGATCACCTTTGTGACGGACAGAGCTGGTCACGATCTTCGTTACGCAATTGACGCCACCAAACTAAAGAACGATCTTGGCTGGGTTCCTAGTGTAACTTTTGAAGAAGGATTAGACAAAACAGTGGATTGGTATTTGAATAACAGCGCATGGTTACAGGAAGTAACCTCAGGCCATTACATGAAATACTACGAGGAGCAATATGCTAAACGTTAAATGATAAAGCAATAAAAAAGCCCTTTCAAATGAAAGGGCTTTTTTATTGAATCATTCTTACAGATCAATTCTTGATGATCCTTGCTGTAGCGCTATTAGCGTTATTGCTAACAGTTATAAAATAAATTCCAGAATCGTAAGCACTCATGTCAATGGTCTCACTTAGCATGTTTACATCCGTTAAAGTTCTTGTATTTATAACTTTGCCAAGAACATCGGTGATAGTGATCTTGGTTGATGTTTGAGCGTCCAGCTCAGCAACATTCAAAGTAAATACATTTTCGAAAGGATTAGGGAACACTTTCATGCCCATAACATTATTCATTGATACATCTGATAAACCTGCAGGTGTTGAAGCAATGGTGAAATTTGGAGTATTGATATCAAAGAAAACATTTCCTACCGACTCGATCTTTATTCTGCAAGTTGAAATATTTGCACTCAAAGTAGGCACTGTTACAGGCTCAGAACCATCATTTGCAACGCTGGCCTTTAACATAGTAAAGGATGTTCCGGAGTTGTAAGAGATCAAGATATTTACACTTGCACAATTAATTGGGGCTAAATTGGTGCTGTTCACATTCCATGTAACAACCTCAGTTGTATTCATCCCCCAGGTGATACCTGTTGCATTAGGATATGTAACCTCGAAAGGACCCGCTGTACCATTGATAGTGATAGCATTATTGGCAGAACAAACTCCGCCGCCGCCCATTTTATTATCGCGGGCAGTTAATCTGAAATTCAAGGTTTGTGCCGTTGATGGAAGAAATTCACCTTTGGTTGCCTGAAGGCTATTGGCCAATACCGCAGATAAGATTGGGAACATTCTGCTTGGAGATGTGGATGGTATGTAAGAACGGAAGAAAGGTTTATTTCCCGAATTCCAGTTTCCTCCTGCAGTTCCTGCATCTATTTGCTCCCATGAGTATGTCAAAGCATCTCCGTTAGGATCTGTTGCGCTTCCGGTTAATGTAAAAGGTGTTCCTTTTGGGATAACAAACGCTGATGAACCGGTTACTACCGGTGGTTGGTTACCAGTTGCCGAAGAGGCTGCACATCCTGAACCTCCGCCAGTGGTCACAAAGTTAGAAAGCTCATCATAACTGATCGCATGGAAATAGGCAATACTATTAGGAGCAAGATCATTGGTGGTTCCACAGATGCCGGCATATCCCATAATAGTGATACCACTGCCAGGTTCCATAGATGTTGACGCATTTCGGTTTCCTGAACAACTTGATGTTGTTGCATTAAAGGTGTGGTTACCATTGAACTGATGACCCATTTCGTGTGCCACGTAATCAATATCGTATGGGTCACCAACCGGACTAGGACTTCCGGTAATACCTCTTGCTGTCTGTGAATTATTGCACACAGCGCCTAATCCGGCCGACCCGCCACCGCCGGTGCGAAAAGTATGGCCGATATCAAGATTGGCAGATCCAATGGTGTTGGTGATCACGGTTTGACTTTCTCCGATCAAAGTAATGGCATTGTTGTTTCCGGTGAATGGATCAGTACTTGCATTGGTAAATACTACCAATGTTTCTGTAGCTACCAATACCAAACGAACCGATACTTCAGTTTCATAAACACCATTCACACGGTTCATGGTAGTCACGATCCTTGCCAAGGTTTGCGCTTTGGTTGGCGTAGCACTGCCGGTTGCTGCTACAGCATATTCTCCAGTACATGCTACAGCAACTCTGTAAGTCTTAAGATTAGCGCCCACGCACGGAGCTACGGCGCTTAAAGAGTTTGCGTCTGCTTTTTTTTTATCACCTTCGTGCTTTTCTACGCCAACCTCAGGAAGCTTATCCTGCTCAGGTTTGGTGAAATCTGCAGTGTAATAAGTAATATAATGCTGGGTATTTTCTAGACAGTATGGATCGATATAATAATCTCCATTCACACTCTTGATCATCCCATGAAAACCAAATTCATTGAAATCAATTTTACCATTGGCATACACATCTGTGATCCCCTTGATGGAATATGTGCGGATGTTAGGATAAGCAGATTGCAGCGGAGCTTCCATAATGGATGCTTCCACAACTTTGAATAGTTGCATTTCGCCATTAGGGGCGGGCAATGCGATCACGCAATTGCTATTATTGATCACAACAGATTTTTCACTAGGCGCTGAAAGCAACTGGGTCTTCAGATTTTCAAGATCCAGGCTATATACCAGATATTTGTATGGAACGATCTGACGTTTACCTATAGGCTTTACGCTATTGTCATCACTGGCGGTCCAAAAATTCTTATCGGTAGATTGGGCCGATACGTTCATTGCCAAAAACAAGGCAATTGTCTTCAATACTAATTTCATCTGTTAGTTTAAGTTATATAACAAAAATAAAAATTTAAACCGATTTAAACAAGTAGCGACCGATTTAACTACTTAAACGAATTAATAGAGAAAAGGTTGTAAACTTTTATCGTCTATAAGCTCTCCCTGATTCTTTTGATAAAAATCTTTGAGTCGGAAATTCAAATAGCGAATGTACTCCTCTTGTTTCTCAAACTTATTCTCCTTGCTGGTCTCAAAAAAGATCTCTTCCACAGGACCACCTTCAAAGGAGATCTTCTCAGACGTTAGGTACTTTGAAGTAGTGCGCAAAAACGATCGGTTGATATAATATGGAAAGGGGTCCTTTAACTGATGGACATACTTGTTCTTCAATACTACAGGAGCCTCTATGGTTCTGTTACCGCTTTCTTTCACAACATTTGCCGAATCTTCCTTTACAAAGCCAACAGATGAATTATACACATAGTCTTTCTCTGCGATCAAATAATACGATTCTTTCATTTCAATGGAGGGGTCTATCGCCAGAGTGGTGTCAATAAAAATTCCCTTTCTAACACCCTTGAACAGAGAATCGCTGTACTGCTGATACATAAAATAGACCTCACAAAAATCAAAATTCTCAGTGTAGGCCTTGGTCATCATTCGCATGTAAAGCTTGGTCTCAGCCATCACTTGCTTGGCAAGCTTAATATCGCCGCGTTTTTTACACGCTTCGATCTTTAAATGATTGTTCTGCAAACGAACTACAATAGCCCCGAACTTTAGATTCTGAATTTGCCAGGCACTGATTTGCTTGGAGCGTTTATTGTATTTTTTAAAATCGTCTTTTTTGTGGTATTCTTTTTCTGTGCGCTTACGTTCTGAAAGATTATAATTCTCCTCCTGAGCCATCATTACTGAATGGCAAATAAAAAAGAACAGGATAAATCTATTTAATACCCGAACCATTATTCATCAGTTCACCTTTGGTTGGTGAAACAAAACTTAATTCCCCTTTGCTATTCTCTGCCATCAGGATCATCCCTTGACTTTCTATGCCCTTGATCTTACGAGGTGCAAGATTCACTAATATACTCACCTGTTGACCAACGATCTCTTCAGGCTTGTACCATTCTGCTATTCCACTCACTACCGTCCTTTGGTCAATACCTGTATCGATCTTCAGCTTCAATAATTTATCGGTCTTAGGAACCCTTTCCGCTTCCAATATGGTACCTACTCTAATGTCCATTTTTGAAAAATCGTCAAAGCTGGTTTCATCCTTGGCCGGTGCCACCGCTGTAATTGCATTGGCCTGTTTGCTCTGTTCCAATTTATTCAATTGAAGTTGTATCTGCTCATCTTCAATTTTACTGAACAATAATTCTTCTTTGCCGATCACGTGATGAACGGGTAAATTGTTGGTCTGCTTTGCAAACAACCATGTGAGCGGATTGATATTCAAAATACCAAACAACTTCTTTGAAGTGAAAGGCAAGAATGGCTCACAAAGAATCGCCAAATTCGTACTGATCTGCAAGGCAATATTCAGGATCGTTTTTACACGTTCCTCATCTGTCTTGATCAATTTCCAAGGCTCTGTATCCGCCAAGTATTTATTACCTAATCGCGCTAAATTCATCAACTCTCCAACAGCTTCCCTGAACTTAAATTGCTCTAGCGGTGCACTGATCCTGTCAGGAAACTTTGATAATTCCTCCAGAACCAAAAGATCCTCTTTACTGAACTTCTCTGCATGCGGCACTTTTCCATGATAATACTTGTGTGTAAGCACCACTGTTCTGTTCACGAAATTTCCAAGGATGGCAACCAGTTCACTGTTGTTCTTCAATTGAAAATCCTTCCATGTGAAATCATTATCCTTTGTTTCAGGCGCATTTGAACAGAGTGTATACCTCAATACATCCTGCTGTCCGTTGAAGTCCTGCAGATATTCATGCAACCAAACTGCCCAGTTTCGAGACGTTGAGATCTTGTCTCCTTCCAAATTCAGGAATTCATTTGCAGGCACATTGTCAGCCAACACAAACTCTCCATGCTCCATCAACATGGCCGGGAAGATGATGCAATGAAATACAATATTGTCTTTCCCAATAAAATGGATCAGCCTGCTGTCTTTGCTCTTCCAATAGTCTTCCCAGGTATCAGGCAACAATTCTTTTGTGGCACTGATGTAACCAATGGGTGCATCAAACCACACGTATAAAACTTTTCCATCTGCACCTTCAACCGGCACTTTAACGCTCCAATCAAGATCACGCGTCATTGCCCTTGGCTGCAATCCGTCACCACTTTCGATCCAACTTTTACACTGGCCATACACATTTGGTTTCCAGTGGCTATGTTGATCAATGTATGCTTTGATCTTCGGTTGCAATTTATCAAGAGGTAAGAACCAATTCTTGGTTGCTTTTAATACCGGCTTACTTCCACTTAAACTTGATTTTGGATTGATAAGGTCAGTTGCATTCAATGATGATCCGCATTTCTCACACTGATCACCATAGGAGTTTGGATTGTGGCATTTCGGACATTCACCTGTAATATACCTGTCTGCAAGGAATTGTTTTGCTTCTTCATCGTAATATTGCTCTGTAACCTGTTCGGTAAAAACATCCTTGTCATACAAAGTCTTAAAAAAATCAGAAGCAGTTTGATGATGCACCTTACTGCTTGTGCGCGAATAAATATCAAACGAGATCCCAAAACCTTTAAAAGCATCTCCCATGATCTTGTGGTATTTATCTACCACCTGCTGCGGAGTAACTCCCTCCTTTTTTGCTTTTATAGTAATAGGTACGCCATGTTCATCACTTCCGCAAATGAATTTCACATCCTTACCTGTACTTCTAAGATAACGCACATAGATGTCGGCAGGCAAATAACAGCCGGCAAGATGGCCAATGTGTACCGGACCATTGGCATAAGGCAAGGCTGCCGTTACTAATGTACGTTTGTATTGAGATGACATAAAACTAATTTAGGATACAAAGATAATGAAATGTTATGAGTAGTGCGTTGGTTGTGGCCTTATCCTTAAACCAATTAATTTTTATAATTTCGCTCACACAGAGGCTCATACATTCATTTAACCAGCACACTTATGATCATACCACCATTGCTTAAAAAGGGTGATACAATTTTGTTGATTGGCACTGCCAGAGCTCGATCTAAAGAATTCATCGATCCGGCTATAGCTATACTTCAGCAGTGGGGTTTGCGTGTTGAGTTAGGAGAAAATCTTTTTAAACGACACCATCAGTTCGCAGGCACAGATGAAGAAAGAACAAAGGATCTGCAGTGGGCCATTGATCATCCGACCGCAAAGGCTGTGCTGATCGCAGGAGGAGGGTATGGAACTTTGCGTATTATTGACAAGGTGAATTTCAAGTCGCTTAAAAAATTTCCGAAATGGTTCATTGGATATAGCGACACCACAGTATTGCAAGCCAGGTTGGCCAAATTGAATTTTGCCAGCGTACACGGCACCATGGCTTTTCAGTTCCCAAAAAACAAGGAGGCCACACTTTCCATTCAAAAACTTTTGTTTGGTAAACCACTTAAATATAACATTCCGGTATCACCTTTGAACAGAACAGGTAGCACAGAAGGAGAGATAACCGGCGGAAATCTTTCGCTCATTTATGCCTTAAGCGGTAGTGTGGACGATCTTAATACAAAGAACAGGATCCTATTCATTGAAGACCTAGACGAGCAACTGTACCATATCGACAGGATGATGCTTCAACTGAAACGAAGCGGTAAGCTTAAACACTTGAAAGCCTTGATCATAGGCGGAATGAGTGACATGAAAGATAATGCTATCCCGTTTGGCAAAACCGCAAATGAGATCGTATGGGATGCCGTAAAAGATTATAACTATCCAGTGTGTTTTGATTTTCCAGCAGGACATATTGATCACAACATGGCACTGATGTTTGGAAAAAAAGTAAAACTGAGTGTCCAAAAAAACCGAGTAAGCCTAACCTACAGCAAAAAATGAATTGTAAAACAAGCGACGGACTTACCATTTACTACGAGGTTCAAGGAAATCAGAGTTCCGGTGAAACTATTCTATTCCTGAACGGATTAACGCAATCAACATTATCGTGGATCCTCTGTATTCCCTATTTCAAGGACAACTATAACCTTGTACTCATGGATTTTATTTTTCAGGGGCAAAGTGATAAGACAGGGAACTCACGTGATTTTGATACACATGCCAGTGATGTTGTGTGTGTACTCGATGCTGAAAACATCCAGAGGACGCATATTGTTGGGCTTTCCTATGGCAGTTTAGTTGCGCAACATTTCGCGGTGAATCACGCGAACCGTTTGAACAAATTGGTATTGCTCTCTACATTCGCCCATAAGACCCCGATCTTTGAAGCCATTGAACTCAGCTGGTGGCGTGCGCTGGAGAATGGTGGTTATGGTTTGATGTTTGATACCATGATGCCATTTGTTTTAAGTGAAGAGTATTTCAACAATCCGATCATCCCGATAGAATTGCTAAAAAAATCGAGAGAAGATCTCAATCAAAATGCACAGGCAATTTTTCATTTGATGAAGGCCACAAAAGACAGAAAAGATTACAGGGCAAAATTAAAACAAGTCATAGCTCATGCAGTCAT
>DAISHL010000005.1:0-13548 GCA_036822555.1 Bacteroidota bacterium
AACCTGAAGTAATTAATCATACTTTAGTAATACATGTTCATGAGGTCTATCATTGTTTCGTTAATCATCCTCTTCTTTGGGTCATGTTCCCAAAAGACAGATTCATTTTTATTGAAGAGAAGATACAACAAGGGCTATCATTTTCAATTGGCGGGAAAGCATCACAAGGCTGAAGGATCAACTGGTAGTAAATCAGAATTACCATGTACATCGCACAAACCTTCACCTACTGGGTCAGTATGCAACACTCCTTCAGTAGTTGAAAAAGAACTCGTAGAACCTGTATATGTTGTGTGTGCGAATACTGAGAAAATGATCACTTCCAAGAGCCACATGATAAAGCCTTTGCAAGATCTGAAACCAAGCCAAACAGCAATCAAGGAAAACAAACTAATTAAAGCAATAAAACAAAGAGGCTGCTCATTTAACCCTGAAATTACAGGCTTGGGTGTTGGGCTTTCTGTGATCATGTTTATTTTATTAACCTTCGTTTATACCTTAGCCATAATGTCGCAGAATCCCGGAATGGTTTTTGGCGTTGCCTTGGTGTTTGCTGCAATTTTAGCATTGCTATCAATTGCCACAGGCATTATGTTCTATAATTAAGGCGTGTTTGGGTCCTTGGGCCTGTCGAATTTACCCGTTTTTTTATTGTATCCGTAAGGGCAATGTTTGCAGCCGCTTTTACAGCAATAGCCACGTTTTAAATGGTATTTTTCGGTAAATATGATATAGCCCTCAGGACTCAGGTAATAATCTTCAGGGTCTAATTCCTTCTTGAACATGATGCAAAGATAAGCTATTCGCATCATTTCCTTATCTTTGTTCCTACAAATGCAAGCCGCTCAAAAATTATCTCAACATCCGGGACCTATTGGTGTGTTTGACTCGGGGTATGGCGGACTCACCATATTAAAAGAAATTGTAAAAGAATTGCCGGAGTACGATTATTTGTATCTGGGTGATAATGCACGTGCACCTTACGGCACACGAAGCTTTGAAACGGTGTATCAATACACCTTGGAATGCGTGAATCATTTGTTTGCAAAAGGATGCCACCTTGTGATACTGGCTTGCAACACTGCATCAGCCAAGGCCTTGCGTAACATACAACAAAAAGACCTTCCGAACATTGATCCCAACAGGCGTGTATTGGGTGTGATCAGACCAACCACTGAGATCATTGGCAACATCTCCCGAACCAAACACGTTGGTGTTCTTGGCACAACAGGAACAGTGGTTTCTAACTCTTATCCTATTGAGATCGAAAAATTCTTTCCGGAAATAGAAGTGTTTCAGGAGGCTTGTCCCATGTGGGTTCCATTGATCGAGAACAACGAGTTCAACAACGAAGGATCAAATTACTTTATTCAAAAAAACGTGCAATCCTTGTTGAAACAATCGCCGGATATTGATACCATCATCCTTGGCTGTACGCACTATCCTCTGCTCATCAATAAACTTAAACAGTATATCCCGCAACACATTCAACTTGTAGCACAAGGAGAGATCGTTGCGAAAGGCTTAAAGGATTACCTGGTGCGCCATCCGGAGATGGAAGCCAAGTGTACAAAGAATGGAACCTTAGAATTCTATACCACTGAGATCCCTGAGAATTTTAATTCTCAAGCCGGTAAGTTCTTTGGAAAAGAGGTGAGTGCAAAACACCTGGAGTTATAACTGATAACCTATACAAAGTATTCCTTCGAGGAATCCAAATTTGTGGCTTGCTTTGCCGTGACCCCTGCCCAGAACCAACGAATTGATGTAATTGGCCCAGCCGGCCTTACCCGCAAACTCCACAGCAACATGTTTTTTCACTTCGGCACGAATTGATGTTTCAAACCCGGCGCAGATCCCTGCCACTTTAAAATCATTGTTCAGATGCTTACCAAAAAGGGTCACATCTGTTCTCGGAATTACCACGCCAAACCCCGGCTTTATCACATAGGATAGGTCGAACCAATGCTGTTTTGTTTCCACTAATTTGAAACGTCTCATGTAATTGGCCATTAAAAAGTTGGCGCCATCGGTATGTTCAAAATGAAAATAATCAGGATTCAGTACTGAGTCCTTATCAACATGCACACCGTTGATGTCACCAATAAAATGCGCGGTTTGGTAATCGGCTACCACATATTTTGTATGATCAAAACTGAGCTCAAAGCCCTCGTCGCGTGAGTTATTAAGCCATACACCTACTCTGGCGTTGTATTGAGGAATGTTATATTGATCACATCGTGCAACTCCTCAAAATCGGGCTTGTCGTGTGCTCTTACATCCGTTACTTTAAAATCATACGTGCCATACTCATTAACACCTGATTCATTATTTACAAAATGCAATGTGCTTGTAGTATAAACCTCTCGGTTATATCCCCACATGGCGTAGTAATTGTACTTTCGTTTACAGCTGTCCTTTTGAGAATAGCCAAATGCCGCGCTTAGCAATAGCAAAAGGCTCAAAATTGTTTTTTTCAAAGGGTCATAGTTTTACCAGTGCACCATTTTCCATTACAGGTATCACAGGGCATTGGTTTGGGGTTAAACAATATCTGATATCTCTTTCAAGATTCAGTTTTTGTAACCTGTTACGATGCGATGAGTGCGAAAGGAATTCATACAGATCATGTTTCGCTAAATGGTATAACTGCCCCGCTGCTATTGCAGAGTCGCATGAGGTCTTAAAATCGTATTTGCTTATAAGCGAATCCGCCACAGCTCCGGCAAACAAGGTGTCTTCCAAATTAAATTTATTCTTCCAACCGGCGCACAACAATAGTACGTCTTTTTGTTCATTCTTTAAATACTCAATGATCACATCCAAATTCAAGAAGCTACCTACAATCACCTTACTGGCATTCCTTGCGGCCTCAATTGCCTGAGTACCGTTAGTGGTCGTAATGGCAATGGTCTTGCCTTTTACCTTGCTGTTCATATACCCAAAATGGCTGTTGCCAAGGTCGAATCCTTCTACAATTTCGCCATTTCTTTCAGCGGCAACAATTAAACCCTGGTCTTTATAATTCTTTGCCTCCTCAACCGTTGCAACAGGTATCATTTTTGAAACTCCATTGTAAAAGGCAGTAGTAATGGCCGATGTTGCCCTTAAAATATCAATGACCACAACAATGGCGTTGTCTTTGTGAAACAACGGATAAACGTTCGGTGAAAAACAGACTTCTACCTCGGGCATGAATTATGGTTTAGGTAAAAAAGGGATCTTGGAAACCTTTGCCTTAATGGCTTTATCACGGATCATGATATAGATCTCGGTGTCAGCCTTGCTGAACTCGGTCTTTACATAACCCATGCCAATGGCCTTGTTAAGGCTTGGCGACTGTGTTCCGGATGTCACCTTGCCAATAATGTTACCATTGGCATCGGCTATTTGATAATCATGACGAGGAATACCTCTGTCGATCATTTCAAAACCAACCAGTTTACGTGAAACTCCATTGGTCTTATGAGATTCGACATATGCACGGTTCACAAAATCCTTCGTGAATTTAGTGATCCATCCTAGGCCGGCCTCAATTGGAGAGGTAGTATCGTCGATGTCGTTCCCGTAAAGGCAAAAGCCCATTTCAAGACGCAGTGTATCGCGGGCTCCCAAACCGATTGGTTTAATACCAAACTCTGCTCCTGCCTCAAATATGGCATTCCACATCTTCTCTGCATCTTTGTTCATCACATAGATCTCAAACCCTCCTGCTCCGGTGTATCCGGTATTTGATATGATCACATCATCAATGCCAGCCATTTTTCCGATAGTAAAGGTGTAATACTCCATCTTTGACAGATCCACGTCTGTAAGCTTCTGCAATGTAGTGATGGCTTTTGGTCCTTGCACTGCCAAAAGACTCATATCGTCACTCATATTCACCATCTCAACACCCCACTTGTTGTGTTTGCTGATCCAGTTCCAGTCTTTTTCAATATTAGAGGCATTTACTACCAAGTAATATTCATCAGCTTTGTAACGGTACACCAAAAGATCATCAACGATCCCTCCTGTTTCATTAGGGAGGCATGAATATTGAACTTTGCCATCGGTTAGTTTAGAAGCATCGTTAGATGTTACGTATTGTATAAGATCTAAAGCGTGCTCGCCTTTCAATCTGAATTCGCCCATGTGACTTACATCAAACACACCTACGGCATTGCGAACTGTAAGATGTTCTTCGTTTAGTCCGGAATAAGAAACCGGCATATTGAACCCGGCAAAAGGAACCATTTTTGCTCCTAAGGAAATGTGCTTTTGTGTAAGTGCTGTATTTTTCATAATGGCTATAAATTATCTACCCGTTTTGGGAAGATAAATGTAAGGAAAAGATTGAATTTTTAAAGAATAATTCTCAGTCAAGCTTCAATGTTGAGTTGCCTATGACTACACCGTCGCAGGTGATCTCGATCAAATAATTGCCGGGCACCATTTCACCCTGACCCTCACAATAGGTAACTGCGCTCATTTCAACATTGCCATAGTTCACCGTTTCTTTTCCGGCATAGTATCCGTTGTTTTTATTGAATACAAACTTATAACTATCGTCGTAGCTCTTTGCCATTTCTTTTCCGTCCGGTGTCATGATGCGGATATATACGGTCTTCTCGCCAGCCTTGGCGATCTTATTCTCCCCTAAACTGAAATTCACTTTTATCTTAGTGGCCTTGCGCGCTTTGTTGGTCTCCACTTCTTTTGTGCCGCCCTTCTTAAAGAACACGCCCTTTGCACTGATATTGAAACATGTAAGGATACTTCCTTTGGCAATGGTGTTCTTTAGTTCTTCCTTTTCCTGCTTCAATACATCTTGCTTTTGTTTTTCTTCTCCTAATTGTTTTAAAACGGTTTTCTTTTCAGCAACTAAGGTTTGATTTAATGTGTTCAACGAATCAATAGTATACACATAGTGTTTCATGATCTCGCGCAAGGTTTCGGTCTCCTTTTTTAATTTCGCGATAATGTAAGCATCCCCTTTATGTTTCTTTGCTTCTTCCATTAACTCCTCAATACGTGCCTTCTTTAATTCAATATCGGCCTGTAAGGCTTTGTCATTCGTTTGTAGGGTTTCAAAATCTTTTTTCAATTCAGCAAGATCACTTTGTAGCGTTTCTTTTTCCACATACACGGTTTTGATCTCCACTGTTTTTTCGGCCACCGTATTCTTTTCCTGTAATAACAACCAAATAGTTATGCCGTTAGTGATCATCAATAAAGCAATGATGATCCACAAAAACAATCCGCGTTTCTTTGATTTTGACTCTTCCTGACTCATGTTCACTTAAATTATTGGTAAAATTAAACACTATTTCTGCTAATTTCGGTGCTTGAAAATGTCACTTATCAACGATTTCATGTCATTAATTTATCCGCGATCCTGTGGGTCGTGCGAGGAGATCCTTCTTGAGCATGAACACCTGGTGTGCACACGTTGTATGGTGACCCTTCCAAAAAGCAATTACCACCGCTTGCCTGAAAACCCTCTTTTATCAATACTAGCGGGGCGTGTACCCTTAAAGCAGGCGGCGTGTTTATATGTGTTTGAAAAATCAGGAAAGGTGCAAAACCTGTTGCACGGCATAAAGTATGAGGGCAGAAAGGAACTTGCAGAAGCCTTGGGAAAACTGCTTTACGAAGAAATTAAGAATGATGAAGTATTTGCTTCGGTGAATACAATTGTGCCCATTCCTTTGCATCCAAAAAAATACAAGGCCAGAGGATACAATCAAAGCGAGCTCTTTGCAGGCGGAATCAATGCCGGATTGCAAAAACAGTTAGACACAACATCCCTGACCCGAAAGAAGGAAACCTCAACACAAACCAATAAGCGGAAATTTGAACGGTGGGAAAATGTTGAGGATGTATTTGATGTGGTTAACACCAGCGCCCTGGAAGACAAGCATGTTCTTTTGGTTGACGATGTGATCACCACGGGCGCCACCATTGAAGCAGCCTGGCAGGCATTAAGCAAGGTGCAAGGAATTCGTGTTTCCCTTGCAACGCTTGCTTTTGCTGAAAAATAGTTCTTACTTTTTACGTAACAAGTGTTTTATCAAATAATATACGCCCACGCCTATCAGCAGAAGTGGCCAAAGTTTAACACAGAGCAAGAACAAGAACTCTATCATTTGCCATCCGAATTTTAAGCTTCCGATAAACTCTTTACCAAACGAAGGTTTATACTCCGGTTGTTTTAACTCACTGAAGACCCTTTGTTCGCGTGTTCGTTCAGGTTGATAAATAAGCAGCTCCACTGTGCTGTAATTGATCTTGTCGTAAAGCTCAAGATTGTCAACAGCATTCTCTTCTGCCTGTTCTTGTTTGTAGAACAAATTGTCCTCTGCTTCCACAATGTCTTTGTCCTTTTGTTTTTGAATGGCTTTATTCAGTCGTTTCTCATGGTTTTGAAATCTTTTTTCGCTCAATTTGTTCTTCATTGCCTGAAAGCTCACGTCCTCCGCCTTAATGATCCTGTGATCCAGAAAATCGATCTGTGAGGCGATCTGTTTCAACGTTGTGTCCAGCTGAGAGTTAGGAACCCTGAAGATGACCGTGTTCTCTACCGTATAGTGTGTGCGCTGAAGGATGCTGTCCTCCTTTATTCTGAACGACTCTGTATAATCTATTCGGGCATGTAATTGTGTGTTTATAACAAAGCCACCAGAGCCGGCAATGATATCTTCAATGGCATAGGTTGAGCGCTCCACATTCACTACCTTAAATTTTAGGTTTGCCGTACGAATGAATTGTCTGTTGGAATCGTTTCCGTTGCCTTTTGCAGCAGAGCTAGGTACAAGCTCGGTCATCACAGAATCGGCAAGAGGGGCCAAGGCGCTGGTTTCAGAATTTTGTTTTTCATAGGCTGCGTTACCGCAGGCTTGCATTAGGGCAACAGCAAGCCCAAGCAAGATAATTTTGCTGATCGTTTTCATGTGATTGGTTTTTAAAAGGTGAATGGTTAGTACAGAGAACGTGATTAAAGCAGCATCCCTACAGAATCCACACAGTACAGGGAAATAGACTAGTTGTTCTTATAAACCAACACGTTAAATACGTAAGGGTTTATGCGTTTGATCTGTTCACTGCGTTTAAGTTTACGCAATGAAGATTTATTGTTGTTAATGATAAGTTCTGAACGAACACTATCGCCCTCGATCTCTGATAATGAACGAATGATCTCGGTTGACTTGATGGCAAAACCTGTGCCTTCAGCTGTTGATACCTTACCTCTTACCACGCCTATGATGTTGCCATACGAATCAAGCAATGGTCCACCGCTGTTTCCGGGATTCACGGGGATAGAGATCTGGTACATGGAAGTATCGTTATAATATCCGCTCAAAGAACTGAGAGAGCCTTCACCATACACAACATCCTGACGAGGATATCCAAGTGTAAACACCTCTTCGCCTACATCGGAATGCTTGGTGTTGAACACAAATGGCACTTGCCAGTCTTTGTTCACCTGAGCATTCTCGATCTTTAAGATCGCAATGTCTAAGGATGGGTCGTTAAATATGATCTTTGTAAGCGCGCGTTCAGTTGTGCTGTTCTGAATAAAGATGCTGTCTGCACCATTTACCATATGCCAACTTGTTAGTACGTAACCATTGTTGTTCAATGCAAAGGCAGACCCCTCAAGATTTGCTTCAGCAAACTTTGCTTTGTCTTCCTTGGTGTTCAGCTTTTTTACGATCACGTCCTGAGAGTATTTCAGGCCTGTAACCTCACGCTTAAGATCAGTGATCTCACTTTTTTGTTTCTTCAACAGATAACCACCGGTGCTCAATAAGGCGATGGTTGATAGCACAGCAATAACAGCAGCGCTTGCGGCCACCATGAATGTTTTACCAATGCGCTTGGTCAGTTTTTCAGGTTTATTGATGGAGATGATCTTTGCTTCTTTTCCGAATTCTACCGAGTGGATGTGTTTCAGCTTATTCTTTAGTACCTGGCGTTCATTGCTGGCATTTAAAATGCCGATCAAGGTCTTGTGCTCTTCAAAAGCTCTGCTAAATAACGAATCATTCTCAAGACGTGCCTCGAACGCAGCTTTTTCGCTGGCGTTCATCTTTCCTTCTAAATAACTATCAAACAAATCTACCGATCTCATGTATCAATCTACTATTGTAAAACTATCAAAATATAACCTTTTCAGGCGTTGTAAGCATTTGTACTTTTGGTTCTTGGCGTTATCTGCATTGGTATATCCAAACTTATCAGAGATCTCTTCCATGCTCATTTTTTTAATGTAAAAATCTTTGATGAGCGTGGCACAAGGTTCTCCAAGCTGTTCGAGGCTTTCGTGCACCTTGCTGAAGCTTTCCTCTTTTTTCTGATGCTCTTTAATGTCTGAAGCACTTTCTTCGAACACATCCTGATGGTAATCTTTGAGCTCACCAACATTACCGTGTTTTTTCAACTGCTTTAGCCATAAATTACGGGCAACAGAATAGATATAGGTTTGAAGCTGACAGTTGAGTGTGAAGGAAGGGTCCTGTACCTTTTCGTAAAGGATGATCACTGTTTCCTGATACACATCTTCTGCGGCTTCAGAGGAACCACTATTGCTAACAACAAATTTAAGAACGAGGTTATAGTACTTTTTATAAAGCGCTTTCAATACCGCATCGTCACCGGATCTCAAACCTTCAATGTAATCATTGTCGGAATAATTCACCTTTGGTCTTATCATAAGCGCCTTACTTTTTAATACTAAAGTTATTTAAAGGTAACCCAATTTTTATTGATAATTGTGTTTAGTTTGCACAAACCTCTGTGCGAAAGACAATTACCCTTTTTATGAGATGTGCCGGTTGAATAATTATAGGGGTCACCTGAATAATAAATAAATTTATTGTATTGACAATCAGTGCGTTGTGGTGTTTATCAAAAAATAATTAATTTTTTTGGGTTACTATTCCCTGTTTTTGGAATCAATGTTAAATCATTAACAAATTAAACACTAAAATCATGAAAAAAGTATTTTCAATCATCGCTGTAGCTTTAGTTGCTACAATGGTATCTTGTGGTCCTTCAGCTGAAGAAAAAGCAAAAATGGAAGAGAACGCTAAGAGAATTGCTGACTCTATCGCTGCTGCTGCTACTGCTGCTATCGAGCAAGCTGCTACTGAAGCTGCTCCTGCTACAACTGATAGCGCTGCTGCTGCTGCTCCTGCTGCTGAAGCTCCAGCTCACTAATTTTGTGTACTGTTAGTTAGCTTAAAAGCTCCAATGCATCCTGAAAATATCAGGATCGCTTGGGGCTTTTCTGTTTTTTATTTACTTTTGTTTACGGCTCATAAAGCCTGAACCCCTTAAATAACAAGAGATTTATGAATAAGATCAATTTAATCGTCGCTTTAGTTGCTGTTGTTGTTATCAATACTTCATGTGGTCCTGCTGCTGAAGACAGAGAGGCCATGTATGCCAGAGCAAAGGTGTTTCAGGATTCAATTGCCAATGTATTGAAAAGTTCAATGGCAGAAGCAGAAGCTCCAGGCCCTGCAATTGCGCCAGCACCGGCAAGCACACCTGCCGCCACACAAACCACTCCCGGAAAATAATTCTGCAATCAGCAGTTAGAACCTTTATGCCTTTTTGGTGTTGACGTATTATGGAAATTACAGTAGAAAAAGTATTGGACGCCTTGCGTTATGTGGATGATCCGGACCTTAAAAAGGATCTGGTAACATTGAACATGATCAAAGATGTTGTTGTTGACGGAAAGAATATCTCCTTCACGGTGGTTTTAACAACACCTGCCTGTCCTATGAAAGATATGATACATAATGCTTGCATGAATGCCATCTTGCATTATGTTGACAAATCAGCGAACGTAAAGATCAACATGACCGCAAATGTGACCTCCAAGAAAGAAAAAGAGGATACCACGTTGCGAGATGTAAAAAACATTATAGCAGTTGCCAGTGGCAAGGGCGGTGTGGGTAAAAGTACTGTTGCCGCAAATCTGGCGCTGGGCTTGGCACGACAAGGTGCTAAAGTTGGTTTGGTAGATGCTGATATTTACGGGCCATCGCAACACATCATGTTTGGTGTTGAGAACGATGCTCCCGGCCCCGGACAATTCAACGGACAATCAAAAATGAAACCCGTTGAGAGTTATGGTGTAAAAATAAACTCTGTTGGTTTCTTGGCCGGACCTAACCAAGCCATTGCCTTGCGCGGACCAATGGCCACTAAAGCCTTATCACAATTATTCTATGATACTGTTTGGGGAGAGTTGGATTACCTGATCGTAGACCTTCCTCCCGGCACAGGAGACATCCAGATCAGTTTATGCAGTCAGGTTAAATTAACCGGCGCCGTTGTTGTTTGCACCCCGCAACCTGTAGCTATATCCGACGCAAGAAAAGGCATTGCCTTGTTTCAAATACCTCAGCTGAATGTGCCCATCCTTGGATTGGTAGAGAACATGGCGTGGTTCACTCCTGAAGAATTACCAAACAATAAATACTATATTTTTGGCAAGGATGGCGTGAAACAACTTGCCGAAGAATTAAATGTGCCTTTGCTGGCTCAAATCCCACTTGTACAAAGTATAAGAGAAGGCGCCGATAGCGGCAAGCCAGCTGTTTTAGAGAAGGACACGCCACAGGCCCTTAGCTTCATTGAAATGGCGCAGAACGTTGCACAACAGGTTGCCATAAGGAACGCAGAAGTCGTTGAGGCCTAAATCAAATACAATCGTTATCTTTGAGATCAAATACATGAGCGCACTACATCAAAAAGTTGAAGAAGCACTGAACACCATCAGACCCTATCTGGAAGCCGATGGAGGAAACGTTGAGGTAATTGAGATCACCAGCGATCAGGTGCTTCGCCTTGAACTTACCGGCGCTTGCAAAACCTGCAACATGAGTCACATGACTATGAAGGCGGGCATTGAAGAGACCATCAAACGCGCTGTACCTGAAATAAAAGCTGTTGAAGCAGTAACACAGTAAATCATTTTATTTATTTATGAAATTAACGCAGAAACTTAAGGAAAGTAAAAACACGTTATTCTCTATTGAGATCCTTCCTCCATTGAAAGGAAAAAGCATTCAGAGTATTTACGATGGAATTGATCCCTTGATGGAGTTTAAACCTGCGTTTGTTGATGTTACCTATCATCGCGAAGAATATATCTATAAAAAGCGTGATGGCGGATACCTAGAAAAAGTTAGCATTCGCAAACGTCCGGGTACCGTAGGTATCTGTGCGGCCATCATGAATAAATACGATGTTGAGGCAGTTCCGCATATTATCTGTGGAGGCTTTACGCGTGAAGAAACAGAGAACGCGCTAATTGACCTTCAATTCCTTGGCATTGATAACGTGCTGGCATTACGCGGTGATAGTATCAAAACTGAGCCTGCGTTTGTTCCTGAACCAGGCGGACACGGATACGCGCTTGATCTTGTAAAACAGATCAACCAAATGAATAATGGTCTGTATTTAGACGATGACATGAAAGATGCCGCGCCTACAAATTTTTGCATTGGAGTTGCTGGTTATCCTGAAAAACACTTTGAAGCACCAAACATGATCAGCGACCTTAAATACTTGAAAGCAAAGGTTGAAGCAGGCGCTGAGTATATTGTTACGCAAATGTTCTTTGATAATAAAAAGTATTTTGATTTTGTGAAGCTTTGCAGAGAGAATGGCATTAACGTGCCCATTATTCCGGGTCTTAAGATCCTTTCCAACAGAAAGCAGATCACAACACTTCCTAAGATCTTCCATATTGATATCCCACAAGCATTCTACGAAGAGCTTGAAAAGTGCAAAGATGATAAACAAATTAAAGAAGTAGGTATTAAGTGGTGTATACAACAATCCAAAGAACTTGTTAAAGCCAATGTGCCTTGCTTACATTTCTACACCATGGGCGCTTCAGAATCAACAAAAGCGGTTGCCAAAGAAGTGTTTTAACCTTGTGCTGAGCAAAGCCTGAGCATGAGTTATCATTTTTATAGAGGAGAGGTTTTATTGATAGACAAACCCCTTGGTTGGAGCAGCTTTCAGGCTGTGAACAAGATCAAGCATGGCATTAAAAATCATCCATCTTTTATTCACGAAGGCACCAAAGTAAAACCAAAAATAGGACATGCTGGCACCCTAGATCCATTAGCAACAGGCTTACTTATTATCTGCACCGGTAAAAAAACAAAGGAGATCAATTCCTTTATGGGATTGACCAAAGAATACACAGGCGCGTTTTTTATTGGTGCCTCCACACCGTGTTACGACCTGGAGAAACCCATTGATCATACGTATCCAACGGAACATATAACCAAAGACCAAATACTTGCCACTGCCAAAAGTTTTGTTGGTCCGCAAGAACAAGTACCCCCCATATTCAGCGCTGTTATGGTGAACGGTAAACGCGCCTATACCCTGGCCCGTGCGGGTGAAGACGTGGAATTAAAAGCAAAGCCTATCGAGATCCTTGAGTTTGAGATCACGCGTATTGAAATGCCTGTGGTGCACTTCAAGATCGTGTGCAGTAAAGGCACGTATATCAGAAGCATTGCACGTGACTTTGGATTAGCCCTTAATAGTGGCGCTCACCTTACAGAATTACGTCGCACTAAAATCGGTGAATTTGATGTGAAAGATGCGGTGAGCCCGGAGGAGTTTGTGAATCGGCTAAAGAATAATTCAATAGCTTAAAGCCTTACCCCTATCACACACACATCGTCTACCTGCTCCAATGGGCCTTTCCAGCTTTCGAACGTTTTGTTTATTTGATCTCTTTGGTCTTCCATAGACCTGTTGTTTATTTCCAGCAACACTTCCTTGAGTTTGGCAGCTTTGAACTTCTTGCCTTTATCTCCGCCAAACTGATCCTGATAACCATCGGTGAACACATAAATGGTATCGCCTTCATTCAGCGTGATGGTGTGACTTGTGAATGGCTTTGGTTCGGCATACTTGCCTATAGGTTGTTTATTGGCCTTTATCTCCTCCACTTCTTGTGCGCCTTTTCTTACGATCCACAAGGGGTTATTGGCCCCTGCCCACTCCAGTTTCTTTTCTTTAATACTCAAGGCACACAATGAAATGTCCATGCCATCCTTTACCTCTTCTTCACTCTTTTCAAATTCCTGTATGATGATCTCTCGTGTTTTATCAAGGATCTTTCCGGGATCTGTTAAACCATATTCCCTTACACTTCTGTTCAATCCGTTATGACACACCACGCTTACCATGGCGCCCGGAACGCCGTGGCCGGTACAATCTGCTGCCGCAAACAGGATCTTATCATTCTTATGCTCTAGCCAAAAGAAGTCTCCGGCCACAATGTCCTTAGGTTTATACAAAATAAAACTCTCGGGAAGGTATTCCTTTACCAGTTTTTGCGGCGGCAATATGGCGGTTTGTATGCGCTTGGCATACTTAATGGAGTCGTGAATTTCGTTGAATTGTTCTTTGATCTTGTCTTCTGCTGCTTTTCTTTTGATCACTTACGATTTAAACTTTCAATTACAAAAATTAACAATGCTAAGAACTCAAATAGCAGAGCTATCTTCGATAAAATCA
>DAISHL010000005.1:13558-20750 GCA_036822555.1 Bacteroidota bacterium
GTTCCTTTTCCTACAGCAGCACTGGATTTTCTGTTAAAACTTTCTATTCCAAAAGAAAAGACCCACAAGGGTGATGATGCCTCCACTGGTCATTAATGCATTTGCAAATGGCCACCACATTAGTTTAAATAAAACACCTAGCAATAACATATTAAGGCCCACAAAATCAAGACTGCTTAACAAAAGCGTGTCCCATTTCGAATTTGAGAAGGGGCGCCATTTTTGATATTTGTCTTTAAGTTCAATGGGGGCAAAAGCAAAACAGTACCATAATACCGCAATAATGACCTCTAAGCTTGCAGCCGGAACATGAAATATCCTAGAAATATAAAAAAGCAGTCCAAATAATATTGCAATGTAAAGATAGATTCTCTTCAGGCGTTTCCTCTTTTGATCATTTAAACCAAAGGCTATGCAAGAGGCGCCAATTGGAATTAGTGTGATGCCGACCACTAATGAAATAATGATCGCCTCCTTCTCCAGCTGGTCGTTGAACAGAACAATGGCTGTAATACCCAAGGCCCCAAAAGCTATTAAAACCCAGCCTAATATCTTAAATGTATTGCTCTTCATTTCAACAAAATTCTTCAAACAATATAAGGTGTTTTTTCGAAATCAGGAATAAGTCATAAGGGGAACTAATATATTCAGCTGTTTGATTCCCTTTCTATGAAAGATGTGCTATGCCCATAAACAAAAAACCCGCTTTGAAGCGGGTTTGTCTGTGCGGATGAAGGGACTCGAACCCCCACGCCGTGAAGCGCCAGATCCTAAGTCTGGTGCGGCTACCAATTACGCCACATCCGCAGGATCCTTTTTAGGAGGAACAAATTTAATAAATTATTATCAATGTTGGATAATTAATTTTGATGTTTTTGCATCTGAATCTGTGCTTAAACGCACAAAATAGGTGCCATTTGCCAATTCGCTCAGATCCATGAATAATCCGTTGTCTCCTTTTTTAGCTTTGAACTCTGTAGCTTTTTTACCCAAAAGGTCAAACACCTCAACTTTAATACTGCTGCTTGTCTCGTTAGCGTTAAATGCTATATATGTTTTCCCAGAAGAAGGATTAGGAAACATCCTGAACGTCTGAAGTTCATCTTTTAGTTCATTTAAGCCGATCAGTTCGGCATTAGGGGTTAGCTTTGTTTTACCTGCATTTAAAACCGTTCTTTCGTTCTTATTGCTGCTTCCTTCTGCAACAAACCCAACGATATAGATATTATCCACATTATACACCTGGGCGCCATTGGTAGCGGTAGGAATGGTAACGGTAAAGGTTTGAGAAAAGGATTGATTGGCAGTACCCCCCGAGGAAGGTATTGTGCCGGTAGACCCATAGGCCCCATCAAAGGCATGTATCAACACATTTTGATGTCTGTATAGAAACGTGATCAACACATAAGAATTCGAGGTTTGTAAAAAATATCCCGTTTGAAAGTACGGCGACCAAGGCACGGAATAATAATCGTTCAATTGATTAAACCCATTCACAGTTGTATCGTTCAGTTTCCCACACACGTGGTTCTCTATGAGATATGCATTAAGTCTGTAATCACCGATTACCTCCCCGTTAAAATCAACTTTTACATCAAAACTCAACTCTCGTGTTGTTGCATTGAAAGCCTTATTAACTATACTTACACTTGCAGGAACAACCGCTGATAAGCGCTTTGATGTACGGGCAGAATATGCGCTCCTGCTGATGGTTATAGCGTTAAGGTCCGAGTAATATTTTCTGTCAACAGTAGCTTCGTTATTGGATGTAAAATAATCAGACACGAAAGAAGCCATGGAGCTACGTTTCAAAGAATCGTTGGTATGAATATTTACGCCAATAACATTGGTGTTGCTTTGCAGGGCTAATAATTTGTGAATTGCATCCGGTGATTCGCCATCAAATGCGCTAACCACCTGCTCTACCATTACTGTTTTTGGCATTGCTGTGGCTATAGCTGTGGTATAAAATACGGCGGTATCATTCAGGTTATTTTGGTCAGAAAGGCCATTCACAGAGCTGATCCAGGCCTTGATCTTATATCGGCCTGGTGAGGTTACATAATAGGGCATTGAAAAATCAATACTGTTCAACGAAGAATTACCCCAGCCTATACTATTAGTGAACACCTGCGATTGTACTGCTGAATTGCCAACCATATAATTCAATGTTACAGTAAAAATATTGGTAGCACCCAGGTTTCCAACCACTGCCCTGATAGTATCATTGGTGTTGGTTAGAATATATTTTCCGGCAGACACTGAATTCATTTCCGCATCACGGCTGTTGCTTACGTTTAAAACCTCAATATCATCGATCCAAAGCTGATACCTGTCCTTTGAGTTATTTCTGAAAGCAAAGCGAAGTGTTAGACCGCTTAAATTCCCCAGGTCAGCCGACCTTCCGGTCCAGCCCGAGTTCTCACCTGCCCCTGCTGTATTATTATCGCTCAAAGCAAACAACCTGTTAGCCACCGGAAAATCATTTGCTGTTAGTGATGCCGAGGTGTTAGATGTAAAATAAACCTCATATCCGTCACGGAATTTAGTGTCGGGACACTTTGCCTTCCAACGAATGATGGAGTTACTTCCTGCAATTGTAACCGGAGGTGTGATCACCCAGCGATTCACGCTATTCGAGCTTGTATCAAGCCAGCTCGTTGATACCATAAACGTGTCGGCTTCCTGTGTGTTTGTGCCAACCACCCATCCTGCTGTTTTAAGCGCTGAGTTGTTGAATGGCGTATTTGGATTTAGCGAGGTGCCAACGTTGTTGTAACGGCCATCATTAATGTTATAAAACGACGCAGGCATGCTGGTATAACTGCCGGCTCCGTTCGAAGCGGTATAACTTGTGAGGGTTGATCCGTTAAATCTTTCAGAATATACCACTTGCGACTGTGCTTGATAAAGCACAGCCATAAGAATCATTAGGGCTAGTTTTTTCATTCGTTTATTTCTTTGCCTCCGCGGCTTTTGCATCCGCCTTTGCCTTGGCATCATCCATCAATTTCTGGCACTTGGCATCGCCATCTTCCTTCATTTTCTGGCACTTCTCATCTACTTTCTTTTTTGCAGCCTCCGCAAGTTTTTTAGCCGCTACTTTTTTCAAAGGGTTGCTTTCTTCTTCAACCATCTTATCTGCAGCAGCGTATCCTTCCTGTTTTGTCTTTTCGATGTTTGCTGCTGTTTCTGCATTCATTTGATCACACTTGGCCTTTGCATCTGCCAGGATCTTTTGTGCCTCTTCGTTTGCCTTATCTATGGCGGTATTCACCACCTGTGTAGTTACAGTTGCCACAGCGCTTTTTGTTTCTTCTTTCAAACTTGTTTTTACGGTAGGTTTTGTAACAGTTCCGCCGAACAACACGTTCACGTTGATCTTTTCTCCCATTTGAACATTCGTTCCTGCAGCAGCGTTTGCCTGATTCAATAAGCCTGCCAAAGCGCTGTTGGCTTGTCCGCCAAACATGCTGCGTGGCACCTCCATCTTCCATTTATAGTCAATGGATTGGTCGAAGCCCGTGCTGCCGCTAATGGTGGTGTTAATGTTGCTGATCTTCGTTGTGAACGGATCAACCACCAATCTACCATCATCGAGCTTGTAATTCAAGTTTAGGTTTGTTACTTCGGTGCTCTTCAGTTGCTCCATCTTCAAAGCCTCTCCAAGTTTCACAAACGGAGGGAAGCCACCTACTACTACTTTATTGGTTTTAAACACCCCTTTTGCATGAACAGAATTCAAGTCTGGCTCCATTTTGTCATTCAGCACCACATTAAAGTTCTCTAAGGTTGCTGTAAACAAACCCTTCGCGTATTCCGCGGCCGGTGCGATCTTTTGTACGGTATTGAACGTTTTAAACGTGTTTTGGATGTCAAAGTTCTCTACTTTCAAATTTAAGCCTGTTGTAGGTTTCTTTGGGTTTGTGGTTTCGTAAAACCCATTCAGCAACAATGTTCCGCCCAATGTGTTCATTTTTAAATTGGTCATTTCTGCCTTGCTGTTGCGAACAACAATGTTACCGATCAAATTATCGATCACCATGTTTTGGAACAACACTTTGCCGATCTTTGAATCCAACACAAAATCAATGTTCCCCGGAACTTCAGCAACTCCGCTGTCGGTGCTTGTTGCGGCGGCCGCAGTTGATGTTGTGGCCGCTGTTTCTGTTGATGTTGAGCTCATCATTTCGTTCAGATCCATCAACTGTGAAGTAATGGCAAAGCTTCCTTTCAGATCCTCATCCTTAAAGATATAATGCATGAAATTATCTATACGACCCTTTGCCTGAATATCACTTTTACCAAGCTTTGCATCAAACGAAGGAAGATCAACGAATTGGTTGTTGAACTTCAGCAACATTGTGTTGAGCAACACCTCATAAGGAAGCGTTGCGGTCTTATATTTCATTTGATCGATCTGTAGAGAACCTTCTGCCTTAAAGTTATCGAAATCTTGTTTTTCAACCGCGCTCATTCTACCGGCAACACTAATGTCTGATTTGATCATACCATTGAGGTCGTCTCCCTTTTCAAGCGGAATAAATTCCTTTACGCTGGCGAGGTTTATAATGCCCTTTACATGCGCTTTTAGATTTGGGTCAGATATTGGCGTGGTCACATGAGCGATAAGATCAATTGGTTTGCCTGCAATTTCCCCATGGAACGTGTGCACATCAAAAACTGTTGCGTCTAAAACACCTGTTGGGTTTGTCACATGAAGATCTACATTGATATTGTTCACTGATTTTGGTAAGGAAGGATACTTAAACATTGCATCCTTAATGGTTAAGTTAACCGCAAAAGCCGGTAAGCTTGATGAGTTATATGTGCCTTTTGCAAAACCAACCAATGCTAGTTTACCCGCGGTTTTAACACTGGCAAACTCCTTTGTATACACAACAGGTATCAAAGAAAGAATTGACTTGAATTCCGTTTGTTTTGCTTTGAATTTTAGATCCATTTTTATATTCGTGTCTGGCATTTCAACAAAGCCATCGAAAGTCAAACCAAGATCATTAAGGTCAAATTCATTCTCCTTGAAAGTGAATTTCATTTTTGGCATGTCCATATCCAGATCTGCTTTGAATCTGGTTTTTGCTTCGCTTAGGTAAGGAACACCATCCATCACAAATGTTGTTTTTGCGATCTCCAAAAGGTTTGACAACACAAAATTATCTTGTGTAAAATCACCGGCAAGGTCATAATTGAAATCATCTAGTTTGCCATACATTTTACCTTGCTGATCATCATAAACGATATACGCGTTCTTGATCTTCAATTCTTTGAGTTTCATGGCAAACTTTGATGGCTCTTCACTTTCAGGCGTTGCTGCGGTTGAATCTGTGCTTGGGTTTTCAATATCCCAGTTGGCCTTGCCATCCGGTAAAACTTTGCCTAAAATTCTCGCCTTATCAATAATTATAGAGTTGATCTGATACTGGTCACCAGCAATAACAGACTTTAAATTGATGTCGGTTGACAACTGACCTATAAAGGCCAGTGTATCATCTTTAAACTCATTAATGCCAACAACACTAACGTTGTTGATCTTAAATCGAAAGTCAGGAAAAGATGAGATCAACGACAGATCAAAATCACCAAAATCAACCTTTGCATTCAAATTATTGTTTGCTTGTTCTTTAACTATGGATATTATTTTATCCTTAAACAAAAATGGGGCAGCAATAATAAACAGGATCAGCAATAAAAATGAGATTCCGGTCCATTTTAGAATTCTCCTGAACAAAGATTTTTTTGGTTTTACTTCTGCCATGATCTTAAAGTTTTTTAGCGTGTCAAAGATATAAAGAAAGTGCAGAAGAATAGTGTGTGAATGAAAATTAACCTCATGATTATTCTCACACTAACATATAAAACAAAAGCCCCCCGCAACACAACTAACGGGGGGCTTTTTCACTAACTAACTAGAACGAAGTACAGGTAAACACAAAACAGAGAACGTATATATGGAGGTATCAACCCAGGTACGCTTTTAAAAGCTTGCTTCTGCTGCAATGTTTCAGGCGCCTCACAGCCTTTTCTTTGATCTGACGTACACGTTCCCGGGTCAATTCGAATTTCTCACCGATCTCTTCGAGAGTGTGAGGATGAGACCCTGCCAAGCCAAAGAAAAGCTTTACCACATCTGCTTCTCTTCCTGTAAGTGTTGAAAGGGCCCTATCAATTTCTTGTTTTAAACTTTCACTCATTAAAGTTTTATCAGGCTTTAATGCGGTATCATTCTCAAGCAGATCGTACATGTTGCCGGCATCTTCACCCACGCTCAGCGGGGCATCCATGCTCATGTGGCGGTTGCTGTTCTTCAGTATGTCCTGGATGTCTTCAGGCAACAGGTCCATATGTTCGCTTATTTCCTCAAAGCTGGGCTCTCTTTCGAGTTCCTGTTCAAGTTTAGAGAATGTTTTATTGATCTTATTGATGGCGCCGATCTTGTTCAATGGCAATCTTACAATTCGGCTCTGTTCTGCCAATGCTTGTAAAATGCTCTGACGGATCCACCATACGGCATATGAAATGAACTTAAAACCACGTGTTTCATCGAAACGTTGAGCGGCCTTTATAAGTCCCAAATTCCCTTCGTTAATAAGGTCCGGCAAACTCAAGCCTTGGTTTTGGTATTGTTTACTCACCGAAACCACAAAGCGCAGATTTGCCTTTACCAGTTTGTCTAATGCCCTTTGGTCACCCTCCTTGATCTTTTTTGCAAGAACAACCTCTTCATCTGCAGTTATAAGTTCAACTCTGGCAATATCCTGCAAATACATATCCAGCGAAGCGGTCTCGCGGTTTGTGATCTGTTTGGTTATTTTTAATTGTCTCATGTGTGGCTATTTGACTATTAATACGTAAATGGTTTAGCTAGCGTTGGGTACAAATATTTATTTGGTGTGATCAATTGAGTAAGTGTGAAGTATTGTTGAGTAAGTGGCTTGTTCGTTCTAATTAATCATACGTATTCGAAAACGTGAGCGTTGGGTGTTGAAAATATTATATCCTTGTTTTTAATATTATTTGCGAAATTCGTAGGGTGTTAAAACGATTGTATATCAGCAATTACGCGCTCATTGAGGAACTCGACGTGAGTTTTCCGGGGCAACTGACCGTGATCACAGGAGAAACGGGTGCTGGTAAATCAATTTTTCTAGAAGCCTTGGGGCTGGCCCTGGGT
>DAISHL010000006.1:0-19294 GCA_036822555.1 Bacteroidota bacterium
TCACTAAAGCCTCTACTTCAGAAAATCGTTGGTCTTTCTCAAAAAGCCGTATCAGATGCTCTCCACCCAACCCGGTAGCACCAATGACAACTGCTTTCATGAATTAAATTAAAAAGTGAACATTTCTGCCACCAGACCAGGCATTAACCCTATCACAAGAGTGATCAAGGCTGTAATGGCTATTACCATTGTGTTCAGTGATTCAATCTTCAATGGCTCCTGATCGTCCGCAGATTTGAAGAACATGGCGATGATCACCTTGAAATAATAGTACACACCTATTGCTGAGGTCAGCACAGCAAGGATTAGCAGCCATTTATATCCGGTTCCTATCATGGCGGTGAATACATAATACTTTGCAAAAAAGCCTGCTGTGATAGGAATACCCGCCAAGGATAACATAGCGATGGTCATGCACACAGCAAGTAGTGGGTTTCTTTTGCCCAAACCATTGAATGCTTCAAAGTTCTCGTTACCATATTTAGTTACTGAATTCAGTACACCAAAAGCTGTAACACTTCCAATTGAATATGCCAAAGAATAATACAGGATGGCATTAACCGACATATTACTTCTAACGTTTGCAAGTATGACCATTAACATGAATGCAGCATGACTAATACTTGAAAAGGCAAGTACGCGTTTCACGTTTGTTTGAACAGCTGCCGTTACATTGGCAATCACAAGAGATGCTGCAACCACAACAATAAGAATGTTTGTCCATACCTCACTTACACCGGCAAATCCAATCATTAACAATCGCATAAATGCAGCAAACTCAGCCGTTTTTACAACCGTGCTCATTAATGCCGTTATAATGGTAGGAGACCCCTGGTAAACATCAGGGGCCCAGAAATGGAAAGGCGCAGCCGACACTTTAAAGCACATCGCGATCAACATCATTACAACACCAGCATAAAAAAACGAAGGGATATTGCCCTGTTGTGAAGAAATGTAAGTTCTGATCTCGTTAATGTCAAATGTTCCGGTTGCTCCATAGATCAACGCGATTCCGAACATCAGAAAAGCACTGGCAAAGGAACCCATGATAAGGTATTTAAAGCCCGCCTCGTTACTATTGATGTTACTTTTTTTGCTGGCAGCAAGAACATAAAGCGGAATACTCATGATCTCTATGCCCATGAAAAGCGTGGTCATATTTGTGAACGCTGTTAACATTAAACCACCTGTAACTGCAAAGAGCACCAATGCATAATGGTCTACCATGGTTGTTTCATTCTCATAATTGCTATTGGCAAGCAAGAACCAGAAGAAAGTTGTAACAAGGATCACGCCAGAGAATGCAAGGGCAACCTGATCAAATTTGATCATGTTCTCAAAATAGCTGATGCTGAATGGTTGCGACCACTCCATAAAATTAAGTGCATAGGCTGCAAGAATGCCAATGACAATAATTGGCAACAAAAGTTTCCTGAACTTCAAGACCTCCGCCAGCATGGCTAAAATGCCTAAAGCGCTGATAACTAAAAATCCTTTCATAAATCTACTGTACTATTTATTTAATGTTTTGTAATAATGCGTTCACTGCAGGCTCAGCAATATCTGTAAGCGCTTTAGGATAAATACCGAATGCAATGATTGCTCCGGAGATCACCACTAATACAAACTTATCTGTTGAGTCTAACGATCCAAATGCGATGTTGCTGTCCTTTCTTTCACCTAACATTATTGACTGGTAACTGCGTAACATATATACTGCGCCTAAGATCACCGATAATCCGGCAAATGCAGCTGCAACAGCGTTGAATTGAAACACGCCATTGATCAATAAGAATTCACCAGGGAAACCATTGGTCAAAGGCAAAGCAACAGCTCCTAGCATAACTATCAGGAATAGAACTGCGAAATTACCGTTCATGCTTCTGATGCCTCCAAGTTTATCAAGTTCACGTGTGCCTGTATGACGCATTAAAATATCTGCGATCAGGAAAAGTCCAACAGCATTTACACCATGCGCCACCATTTGTAACATTGCTCCTTGCAAACCCTGAGCGGTTGCAGAAAGTATGCCTGCGGCAATTAGGCCTACGTGGGCAAATGACGAATACGCGATCAAGCGTTTATAATCTTTCTGAACAATGGCAATACACGATCCGTAGATCACGCCTGCAATGGCAAGTCCGATGGCAACACCGCCCCATTGTTCAACTCCTAAAGGCACAACAGGTAATAACCACTTCATTAATCCGAAAGTTCCCATCTTGGCCATGATCCCTGAAAGCAGCATGGTGCCTTGTGTAGGGGCATTCACGTATGTGTCAGGTTGCCAAGTGTGAAATGGCAACACGGGCATCTTGATGGCGAACGCTATGAAAATCATCCAGAAAATGGTGCTTTGTTGAGGAGCAGTTAAGCTATGCCCTGCAGCGATCAGATCCTGAATTGCCCATGAACGTGTTCCTGCTTCGGTAATGGTGTGATTGTATAAATAGATCAATCCAACCAACATGAATAAAGATCCGAATAACGTGTAAACAAAGAACTTGAATGTGATCCTGCCTCTGTTCTCGCCACCCCACATTAAGCATATAAAGTAGATAGGTATCAAGGCCAATTCCCAGAACACATAGAACAGGAATCCGTCGTTAGCCATAACCCCACCAACCAACGCCATTTCCATTAAAAGAATCAATCCATAAAAAATATTCGATCTCTCATAGTCTGTTTTAAAGGAGGACAGGATGATCAGTGGAACTAAAAACGTGGTTAGTAATACCAATAACAACGCTATCCCATCAACTCCAACCGAAAAATTAATACCAAGTGATTTCACCCAGGTACAATTCAACGCCAGATTAACGGCATCCGGATTGTGCTTGAACTGAAACAGCACGGCAAGCGATAATGCGAATTGCAAAACCGAAAAGCCAAGCGCCATGGTTCTGGCTCCCTTGCCTTTGACCATGGACACAAGCAAACTTGCGAGTAAAGGAAAAACGATCAATAAACCTGCTAACATAAATCTTCTCTATTAATTATATTATAAACGTGAACAATAAAATAAACACGATGCTCAACATCATGGTGATGATGTAAAAACTGATGTTCCCTTGCTGAACCAGTCTAACAACACTTCCTAATGATCTAACACCGCTTCCAACTCCTTCCACAATTCCATCGATCAATTGCTTGTCAATGAATTTGAACAGGAACGAAGAGATAACATCCAATGGTTTTCTAACAATGGCATCATAAAACTCATCCACATAATACTTGTTGTAGATCACTCTTTGCAACGCAGGCATCTTATCTCCTTCTCTCAATGGAACGATGTTGCGTTGACGGTAAATGATATACGCCACATAAATTGTAACGGCAGCTGCAGCAACTGCAATGCCCATCAGGGTCCATTCTGTATCATGAGAAAGTGTCGCAGGATCTTTTCTTAAGATCAGCGGAGATAGATGCTCGCCAATAAAGTTAGGCATGTGCCAGAACTCAGGTAATCCAAGTAAACCGCCAACAGCTGAGAGGATAGCCAACACAACCAATGGAGTGGTCATAGCGCTTGGTGATTCATGCAAATGATGGTGTTGTTCTTTTGTACCTCTGAATCCTCCGAAGAAAATGAGAAAGAAGAAACGGAACATATAGAATGCCGTAAGCATTGACGCGATCATGCCGAACAACCATAGAACAGGACTGTGTTCGTAAGTGTGGGCAAGAATCTCATCCTTTGAGAAAAATCCTGAGAATGGTGGGATACCGCTGATAGCAATGGTTCCAATGGCTATGGTCATAAAAGTGATCTTCATGTGCTTTGCCAGCCCACCCATTTTACGAATGTCTTGTTCGCCACCCATGGCATGGATCACAGAACCTGCGCCCAAGAACAACAATGCTTTGAAAAAGGCGTGTGTAGTTACATGGAACACCGAACTACTGTACGCGCCAACACCTAAGCCCAGGAACATTAAGCCAAGCTGTGATACTGTTGAATATGCAAGGATCTTCTTGATGTCGTTTTGAAACAATCCGATGGTTGCTGCAAACAAAGCTGTTGCCACACCAACAATTGCTACTACTTCAGAAGCCACCTCGCTGATCGAATAAAATACATTTGAACGAACTAACATGTAAATACCCGCTGTAACCATTGTGGCAGCGTGGATCAATGCTGAAACAGGTGTTGGACCCGCCATTGCGTCAGGCAACCAGGTATATAAAGGGATCTGTGCAGACTTACCCATGGCCCCAATGAACAGCAATAAAGCAATGGCGGTTATGGTTCCCTCGCTTGCTGTACCAGCCTTAATGAACACATCGTTGTAACTGATGCTTCCGTATGTCACAAAAATTAAAATGATGCCTAATAAAAATCCAAGGTCACCGATTCGGTTCATAATAAAGGCCTTTCTTGCAGCATTGTTATACTCGGTGTTCTTGAACCAGAAACCGATCAACAGGTAAGAGCATAGACCTACACCTTCCCAACCTACGAACATGATGAGGAAGTTGTTACCTAGTACCAATAACAACATGAAGAAAACGAACAAATTCAAATACGTGAAAAAGCGTGAGAATCCTTCGTCATCATGCATGTATGAAGTTGAATAAACGTGGATCAAAAAGCCAATGCCTGTAATGATCAGTAAGAACCATGTAGATAAAGGGTCTACAACAAATTCAAACGGAATTGACAATGCTCCTGCATTGATCCATGAGAATAAATTCACGGTTTGCGAATGTTCTGGCAAATGTCTTGCTTCAATGAACACAAGAACTGAAACGGCAAAGGAGGCCAGCACAGCCAATGATGCAATGGTACCTGAAAGGCCTTTGCTTAATTTCTTACCGAAGAAGCCATTGATCAGAAACCCGATCAACGGAAAAAGTGGAACTAAACCTACTAACTTGATCATACTAATTCTTTAAATTGCTTAATAAATCGGTGTCAATATTTTTTACATTTCTGTAGATCATACTTAAAATGGCCAAACCTACTGCAACCTCAGCGGCGGCCACTGCCATGATAAAGAAATCGAACACCTGTCCTCTTGCATCATTATGCAAAGTGCTGAACGACACCAGCAAAAGATTAACTGCATTAAGCATCAACTCAATGCACATGATCAGGTTGATTGAGTTACGGCGTGCCATAACCCCTACTGCGCCTATAATAAATTAAATAGCGCGCAGCAGGAGATTATAGTTTATTGAAATTCCGTTGATCATAATTATTGTTTAGCTTCTTTTTTACCAATTAATATTGCCCCAACCAATGCGGCTAGCAAGAGAACAGATGCGATCTCGAATGGGAACAGAAAATCTTTGAATAACACTTGGCCTAGATTTTTCACTAATCCGATCTGAGGCGAACCATATACCTGTAACGACAATTGCTCCGAACCTTTAAGTGACCCCACTAAAACAAACAACATCAATCCTCCTGCAACTGCTGCCACAATTTTTGTAAGCCATGTTTTTTGAGGCTCTGTATCCTCATTTAAGTTCATTAACATGATGATGAATAAAAAGAGTACCATGATAGCGCCTGCATAAACCACAATATGCACTATGGCCAGGAATTGCGCATTCATTAATAAATAATGCCCTGCAATACAAAAGAAGGTCAGAACCAAATATAAAACACTGTTCACCGGATTTCTACTGAACACCACCAGCAAACCAAACATGATCGCAAGGAAGGAAAGGATCCCGAAAAGCCATTGCGTTATTGTGTAACCTAACATATTCTATTTATTAAATTCTTACTTCTAAAATTTTATTGTTTCAATCAATGCTTACCTTTTTTAAGTTGCTTGCCATCAAACAATGTATTGTGTTTGGTGCCAGGTAACTTTTTGAATTCGGCCACTTCAAGTGTTTGACGCTTGCTTACATCAATTCGCTTATCCATCTTTTCAACCAACTTATCCTTTCCATACACAAAATCTTCACGCTCATATTCTGCATCCACAATTCTGTCCGTTAAAAAGATCGCTTCCTTAGGACAAGCCTCTTCGCACAATCCACAGAAAATGCAACGCAACATGTTGATCTCATATTTTGAAGCGTATTTCTCTTCTCTGTACAAATGCTCTTCACCCGGCTTACGCTCTGCATTCTCCATGGTGATGGCTTCTGCAGGACAAGCTACAGCGCACATTCCACAAGCCGTGCAACGTTCTGCCCCATTCTCATCAACCTTTAATACGTGCTGCCCGCGATATACAGGGGCCATTGAGCGTTTCTGCTCAGGATATTTTGTTGTAGGTGTTTTTTTGAACAAGTGGCTAAAGGTGATCATCATCCCTTTAACAATGGCAGGTAAATAAAGACGCTCACCAAAACTTTGATCTTTATTTGAAACTACCTTACTTCTATTTGTCAGTTGTAATGCCATGTATATTCGTATTAAAACAATGAAACAATTGCTATAACAATTAAAGCATATAATTCCACGCCTTCTGCTAGTTTATTAATCAATACTATTCCGGTCATTTCTTTTCTCATGTGTTAGAAATGTAGGTTGCCTCTGAAATATTCCACTGCCACAGTGATCGCAAGGTTCAACAATGATAATGGAATTAATTTTGTCCAGCCCAAATTCATCAATTGATCATAACGGAAACGCGGCAATGTCCAGCGTATCCACATGAACACACAAATGAAGATCACGATCTTGGTGAAGAATGCGCCAAATCCGATCAAGGTGATCCAGATCGAACCAGGCTCTAAACCAAGAGCATGATAAAGTTCCTGAGCAAACGGGAAGTTGAAACCACCAAAATAGAAAGCGCTCATAATGGCTGAAGAGATGAACATGTTGATGTATTCTGCGAACAAGAACAAACCAAGTTTCATGGATGAATACTCGGTGTGATAACCACCAACCAATTCGCTTTCTGCCTCAGGCAAATCAAAAGGAGCGCGATTGGTTTCCGCTAATGCACAAATAAAGAAGATCAAGAAACCAAGCGGTTGCCATACAATATTTGCAACGCCGGCATCTTGCTGTTGAACGATCTCTCTTAAACTTAAGGTACCTCCTGATGTGATGATCAAAGCAATTACAGAAATACCCATAGCAATCTCATAGCTGATCATTTGCGACGATGCTCTTACTGCACCCAATAAAGCAAACTTATTGTTAGAGGCCCAGCCACCGATCATGATCCCGTAAACACCAACCGATACTACTCCAAACACATATAACACACCAATATTTATGTCAGTGATCTGTGCGGTGTAAGTTTTTCCGTCGATCACAAAATCCTGTCCCCAGGGAATCACAGCACCGGTCATTAATGCTGTGAGCATGAATAAACTCGGACCCAAAATGAATAAAAATCGGTTAGATACTGTTGGGATGATCTCTTCCTTAAAGAACATTTTTCCACCATCTGCCAATGGCTGCAATAATCCAAAAGGTCCAGCTCTATCGGGGCCCACACGGTCTTGCAAAAACGCCGCGAATTTTCTTTCCCAAAGGGTAGCATAAGCGGCAACTCCTAGTGAAATGGCGAACACAATCGCGCACATCAGGAATTTGTATATAATAAATGATATCATACTTTAATTATGGACGTTTGTTTATATCAATGAAACCAAGCGCTTTTTGTTGCTTAAGCACCTGTACCTTTAGTTCATTCAAATGGTTGTAATGATTCTGAGAGATCACGCTTTGTCTGCTGATCTTTGATGGCCCTTCAACAACCCAATCTGATGTTTTCTTGTGATCAAAGCGGCAATCATTACAAATGAATTCTTCAACTTCATCCCACTGATCTTTACGAGCTGTTACACGCAATACTTCTTCGCCTTTTAACCAAACACGAGCCTTGCCCGAACACTTGGTGCAATTGCGATGTGCGTCAACCGGTTTTGTGAACCATACACGTTGTTTAAAGCGGAAGGTTTTATCGGTTAATGCACCAACCGGACAAACATCAATAACATTTCCTGAAAAATCATTATCAATTGCTTTCTCAATATAGGTTGAGATCTCTGCAGCATCACCACGGTGGATCATACCATGCACACGGCCATCGGTAATTTGCTCAGCTGTTTTAACGCAGCGGTAGCAAAGGATACAACGGTTCATGTGTAATTTGATCTTATCACCAATATCGATCATTTCATACTCACGACGTTTAAATTCGTAACGTGTTTTTGCAGAACCATGCTCGTAACCAAGATCCTGTAATTTACATTCACCGGCCTGATCACACACAGGGCAATCTAAGGGATGGTTGATCAATAAAAATTCAACAACACCTTTACGTGCTTCTAATATCTCCGGCGATGTGATGTTTTGTACCACCATACCATCCATTACTTCGGTACGGCAGCTTGCTACCGGCTTTGGCATTGGGTTTGGATTAGCTGTACTGCCTTGCGTTACCTTAACAATACAGGTGCGGCAATAACCACCACTCGTTTTTAATTTAGAATAGTAGCACATGGTTGGAGGTGCTACTTCAGGGCCTATCATGCGAGCCGCCTGAAGAATGGTTGTACCCTTTGGTACATCGATCTCTATTCCGTCTATAGTTACTTTCATGCTTGTTAGCTTAAAATATGTTTATTCTTTCACTATTTTTTTTGTAATCACCGAATTGTCTTTTGTGGTTACATCCACAAAATAAATTCCGTTCGTTAATCCTGTCAGATCAATGATCTCAATTTTTTTAACTGCATTCACTGCTCTTACAATCTTTCCATCAACCGCTCTCACTTCTATCTTTTTGATCTCAATGGTTGAGGTTACCTCAATTTTATCTTTAGTGGGGTTCGGGAATATCTGCATGAAAGCGGTCCTTTGATTTGTTCCAACTCCGGTTGTATTTGTTTATTCGAGCACATAATAGATCGAGTTTGTTAATGCAATATCATTCCACTCGCCTGCAATTCCAAAAGGCCAGGCCGAAACAGCCATTGCCGCACCATCCTGATTTGAATTAAAATCATCCGGTTCCTGAATACTGGAGTTAGATTTTCCACCCCAATTCACAAATTGACTTAAAACTACTGTTCCATTGCCTGCTCCTGCTAAACCCTGACCATTCCAAAAGTTTGAGCCGGTAGCATCATTATTTCCATCCCAAATCCATGATCCTTCATTAAATTTATCTGTTGCGCCTATCCAAACATAAGATGCGCCGCCGCCGTCACCAACCGGACTATAATTACTTGCAACTCCTGCGGCAACAATTCCGTTATATACAGCTGTTTGCTCTCCCTGGCTATTGATCTCAACCAATGAACCACCACGTTGAACAGCACAGGCAGCAGCAGCTGTCCATGTTTTTGCTTCCTTTACAACTTCGTATGTTGCACCGTTAAATGTAAATGAATAAATGTTCACTGCGCTAGCGCACGAGGTTTGTGCGTTTTCGGTAAACACCATTAAGGCTAAAATAACTATGTAAAGTCCTTTATTCAATTATGCTCTTACTTTATTTAAACGGTCATAATGACTCACATCTACAAACTTTTTACTGCGGGCGATCTCTAAAAACTCATGTTTAAAGTGTCTGATTGCCGCAGCCACAGGCCAAGCAGCTGCTTCACCCAGTGGACAAATAGTTTTCCCTTCAATTTTACTTTGAATATCCCACAACAGATCCACATCTGCTTCGGTAGCTGTTCCGTTAAGGAATTTCTTCAAGATCTTTTCGATCCATCCAGTTCCTTCACGGCAAGGTGAACATTGTCCACATGACTCATGATGATAGAAACGAGAGAAGGTAAACAGATTCTTCACGATACTTGTGTCTTCATCCATCACAATGAACCCACCTGAACCTAGCATAGTGCCCGTTTGAAACCCGCCATCTGCAAGGCTTTCATAGGTCATCAAGCGCGGCTCACCTTTGGCGGTCTTCAATATCAATTCTGTTGGTAAAATAGGTACAGACGAGCCTCCGGCCACAACAGCCTTCAGTTTCTTACCATTTCTGATACCACCACAATACTCCTCACTATACATAAATTCTCCAACCGTTACACCTAACACAATCTCATACACACCTGGGTTGTTGATGTGTCCTGATGCCGAGATCAATTTAGTTCCCGTTGATTTTCCAATACCAATTTTAGCGTACTCTTCGCCACCCATGTTCACAATTGGGCAAACAGCGGCAATGGTCTCCACATTGTTTACCACGGTTGGACAACCCCATAAACCTGCAACGGCAGGGAATGGAGGTTTGATGCGCGGATTACCACGTTTACCTTCCACCGATTCAAGTAAGGCTGTCTCTTCTCCACAGATATATGCACCTCCACCAACTTGAACAGAAAGATCCAAAGAATAATTCGTCCCCAAAATGTTCTTGCCTAACCAGCCTGCAGCATAAGCTTCGCGAATGGCTTGCTCTAAAATACGCGCTACATAAAAATACTCACCACGGATATAGATGTAAGATTGATTGGCTCCTAATGCATACGATGACGTGATCATCCCTTCGATCAATGCATGAGTGATCTTTTCCATCAAATAACGATCTTTGATAGGGCCGGGCTCTGACTCATCGGCGTTGCATACCAGGTAACGAGGTACACCTTCCGGCTTTGCTAAAAAGCTCCATTTCATACCTGTTGGGAAACCTGCGCCACCACGACCACGAAGTCCGGATTTTTTCAACTCTTCAGTGACCTGATCAGGTGTCATTGTTTTTAGGGCCTTCTCTACAGAGGCATATCCTCCATGTGCACGATAAACATCTAACGTATGAATGTTAGGCACTTTATCGTTGTGTATCAATAATTTTCTTCCCATTATAAATTACAATGTGTTGTTATAATCTAAGTCCGTATAATTTCTTTGCTTGCCTTCAGATTTGTATTTCTCAAGGATCGAATCAACCTTTTCATAGGTCAGGTTCTCATGAAAAGAAGCGCCGCATTGCATCATTGGCGCCGTACCACATGAACCAAGACATTCTGCTACTTTAAGCGTGAACATGCCATCTCTGGTGGTCTCGCCAACTTTGATGCCTAATTTCTTCTCGATATAATTTACAATATCTTCTGCACCATTTAACCAGCATGAGCTTGTTTGACACACCTCAAGTACACATTTACCAACGGGCTTCAAATTATACATTGTATAGAAAGACGCCACCTCAAACACCTCAATAGGCCTTATCTTTAAAACCTCAGCAACATAGTCCATTACTTCCGGACTAAGCCAGCCGCCGAATTCAGCTTGGGCAACATGTAAAACCGGCAACAAGGCAGATTTCTGTTTTCCGGCAGGATAACGGCTTATAATGGTGTTCACTGTTTCCATGGCTGCATCGCTGAATTTTATCTCAGCGCGTTTTGCCTTGTTAAACTCTTGTGTTCCGTGTACTTGACTTCCCATTGTATTTCAATTCAATAAATTCTTTTTTAATTATGCATCTAACTCTCCGGCAATCACATTTAAACTACTCATGGTAATGATCGCATCAGACAGCATTGTTCCTTTGATCATTTCAGGATATGCCTGATAATAAATGAAACAAGGTCGGCGGAAATGCAAACGGAACGGTGTTCTTCCACCATCACTTACCAAATAGTAACCAAGTTCGCCATTACCGCCCTCAACACTGTGGTATACTTCACCAACCGGAACATCTGTTTCTCCCATCACAATTTTAAAGTGATAGATCAACGCTTCCATGTTGTAGTATACTTCCTCTTTTGGTGGAAGGAAAAAACTAGGCACTTCGGCATGATGACCGCCTTCTTTAGGCATATTCTTCAATGCTTGCTCAATAATTCGCAATGATTGCCACATCTCTTCCTGACGTACCATGAATCTGTCATAGGTATCGCCACTTGTTCCTACCGGTACAATAAAATCAAAATCTTCATAGGATGAATATGGAGAGGCCACGCGAACATCATAATCTACACCGGCTGCACGTAGGTTTGGTCCGGTGAAACTATAATCCAATGCCATCTCTGCGCTTATAGGTCCGCAGTTAACTGTACGATCCATAAAGATCTTGTTACGCTCCAATAGGTTTGCGAATTCTTTCAACGCTTTAGGATACCCTTTTACAAAATCATTGATAAGGTCCCAGGTCTTCTGGCTCCATTCACGTTCGAAACCACCAATTCGTCCGATGTTTGTTGTTAATCGGGCGCCGCAGATAGATTCATAAATATCGTAGATCTTTTCACGCCATTGGAAAATATAAAGGAAACCCGTCATTGCGCCTGTATCAACACCCACAACCGAGTTACAGATCAGGTGATCGGCAATACGTGCAAGTTCCATAACAATAACACGCATGTAATCCACACGTTTTGGCACCTTCACATTAAGTAATTTTTCCATGGTCATTTCCCAGCCCATGTTATTGATCGGAGAAGAACAATAGTTCAAACGATCGGTAATAGGTGTGATCTGATTGTATGGACGACGCTCTGCTAATTTTTCAAATGCGCGGTGAATGTAACCAACAGTTGGTGTTGCTTCATGAATGATCTCACCATCCATTTTCAATACATTCTGAAAGATCCCGTGCGTTGCAGGATGCGTAGGGCCGAGGTTCAGAATAGAATATTCTTTTTCCTCAATGGCTTCTGCTGTATTTTTAATATGGTCTTTGTTGCTCATGTTTCAGTTTTTTGTTTTGTGTGAGGCCTGCTCATCAACGTCCGAACATCTTATCGTCCTTGTCATCCCTTGTTTGGTCCTCAAGCGGATATTCTTTTCGCAATGGATAAATATCCATTTCATCAACGTTAAGGATTCGTTTCAGATTCGGATGTCCTTTAAACCTTACACCAAAAAAATCATAGGTCTCTCTTTCCATCCAGTTAGCTCCGGGCCAAATGTCAGTAGCGGAAGGGATCTCAGGCTTGTTGATGTCAAAGAAGGTTTTCACGCGCACACGAATGTTTTTTACCATGTTATGCAAATGGTAGATAACACCAAGCTGTTTTTCGTCAGCCGTTTGTATACCGGTAAGATCTGTGAGAAAATGGAAATTCCATTCCGGATCATTTTTCAAAAAAGCAAGTACATCGTGTATGCTCTCTTTTTTTACTGTAATTACCGGGAAATCATACAACAACTCTGAGCTTTCAATTGCGCCCGGGAATTTTTGCTGAATAGCGTCCGTAATCTTATTTAAAACTTCCTGATTCATTATTCAATTCCGTAACTGTTCAACAATTTTTTATATTCCGGAGAATGTCTTCTTCGTAAAGATTCATTCTTGGCCAATTCCTGGATCTTCAGGATCCCTTCAATGATCTGCTCAGGGCGAGGTGGGCATCCGGGCACGTACACATCCACAGGAATGATCCTGTCGATCCCTTGTAACACGCTGTAAGTGTCAAATATGCCTCCACTGCTGGCGCAAGCACCAACTGACAGAACCCATTTTGGTTCGGCCATTTGTTCGTAGATCTGTCTTAGGGTTGGTCCCATTTTCTTTGCAATGGTTCCCATCACCATCAGCATATCGGCCTGACGTGGAGAGAAACTCAATCGCTCTGAACCAAAACGTGCAAGGTCATAATTACTGGCCATGGTTGCCATAAATTCAATACCACAGCATGATGTTGCAAATGGCAGTGGCCATAAGGAATTGGCGCGTGCCAAACCGATCACATCTTCTAGTTTTGCAGCAAAAAAGCCCGGTCCCTCAATCCCTTGAGGACTTTTGGCCATTTCTAATTTTGTGCGTTTAACTGGTTTATTGTTGCTCATGAAAATTGGTTTAAAGGTGTTGTTAACTCAACAAGTAATACGTTACTTGGTTCGTTAATCTTCCCATTTCAATGCTTTTTTAGAGATCATGTAGTAGAATCCTACCAACAGGAGGGCTATAAACGAGAATACCTCCACGATGCCAAGCATACCAAGTTCTTTGAAATTCACAGCCCAGGGATACATGAAGATAACCTCAATATCAAACAATACGAATAGGATGGCCACAAGGAAATACTTGATGGAGAATGGTAATCGGGCGTTCCCTTGGGTCTCAATACCGCACTCGAACGAGTCTAACTTAATTTTGGTCTTACGTTTTGGGCCTAAAAGGTGAGAGGCCACCATGGTGGTAGCAACAAAACCAAATGCCACAAGAAACATTAAAACAATGGGAAGGAAATCAATTGGCGTAGAAGCTTGATTCATACGATTCTTACTTTAAAATCAGACTGTAAGATTAACGATTTTTATTAAAATCGTCAAATCTTACAGCCTTTTTTTTAAAATAAAAAGTATTATTCCTTAATGAACTTAATTGCAGTACTGTTGCCGTTTTCAGACACTTTGAACACATATGCTCCCGGCACCAAATTTTGGATGTTGATCGTGCTGGAATTACCATTCTCAATCTTCAATCCGCCGGCCATGATCTTTTGACCTAAAACGTTCGTGATCTCGAATTCTGCTTTATTGGTTAAAAGCACGTCCCACTTGATATTCAGAACTTCCTTTGCAGGATTTGGAGTGATCCTTAACCCTGTCACAAAAGACACATTGTCCTTTAATGACGTTATGGAAATGAACATGGCATCAGATGAAGCGTTACAACCATTATCGCTTACCCACACAGAGTACCATCCGTCTCCTGTTGGGGCAAATGTTTGCGACGTAGCACCCGGTATAGGGCTGCCGTTCAGGTACCATTGATAGTTTGGTGCTGTGCCTGTAGACAGAACGCTGCCAACTACCGTGATGCTTGGTGTTGGAGGTGCAACTGCTACCGTCAATAATACAGTTCCGGTAACATTACATGCCCCGAGAGAAGCTGTATACCCGTATACAGCCGTTGCGGTTGGCTGTGTGATGCTTGTTGACAAACCTACTCCTCCATTTGACCACATGGCAGAAGAAGCATTGGTTGTTAAGGTTAAAGCTGCATTTTGACCCAGACATACAGTTTTGTTGCTGGCTGAAGCCGTTGGCGTGTTCACAACATTTATTGTGGCCACATACGGCGCACTTGGTCCGTTTGCATTGGATGTTAAAAGTGTTACCGTGTAGATACCGCTTGAAGTATATGTTACCACCGGATTTTGTATGGATGCAGTTGCAGGATTGCCCCCCTGAAAGGTCCAGGTGTAAGTGGTTGGGTTGTTGGCCGACTGGTCGTTAAAAGCAAACGGTACGTTTACGCATGCTGCAGTAAAATTATTTGTAAAATATGACACAGGTGCTGCCGTTGGATTCGAATACAGGTCGGTCTCCCAAACACTTCGTCCATATGTTGCTGCGCGAAGTTTGCCGGTTGGATAATAGATCTCCAATTCATCAATAACCACGTTTGGCAGTCCGTTGCTATAGTACAACCATGAGTTCATGCTGGCTTCCTTATAATACACACCTACGTCAGTTCCAACATAAAGCTTTTGCGGAGAGTTGTTTGAGTAGATGATGCAATTCATAGGGATGTTCGGCAATCCATTAGACATGTTGGTCCAGTTCAATCCTCCATTGCTTGATCCATACACCTTGTTACCCGCAGAATATCCTGACAAGGTCACATACACATTGTTCGGATTCTGATTATCACATGTTATATCCGTGATCTGGCCGGAACTTGTCGGAATGCCTGTAGTGATGTTAGACCAGGTGGTGCCGCCATTGGTGGTCTTCCACACACTGGCAGTAGTTGAAACATAGATCACATTTGGGTTTGATGGACAAACATAGATCTCATCGATTGTTCCCATATTGGTTGTTCCCATTTGTGTCCATGTGGTGCCCTGGTTAGTTGACTTGAACATTTTACTGTATCCTGCATAGTAGGTGTTTGGTGTGATCGGGTCTTGCACAATAGGCGCAACCCAGGCTGCATTGCCTGATAATCCATTCACAATATTTGTCCAATTGTTACCACCATCGGTAGATCTCTGGAAATCGCCATATGTATAGGAAGCTATGATGGTGTTGTTATTGCTCCAGTCTATGAAACAATCCATTCCATCACCACCATAGATCTGCGACCAGCTGGTGCCATTAGAAAGATTGGTGCCATTGTCCTGATGTCCGGTAACAATTCTGCCTGCATTGTTTGCAGAGTTCCCGAGTTTGTATATCTGAGCAATGTTCATGTTCCCGTTGATGGTTGTCCAGTTAGTTCCTGAGTTTGTTGTGCGCGCTACACCACCATCTGTTCCAAGGAAGATCACGCTTCCGCTCACAAAGTTCACATGGTGAAGATCCGCGTGAACATAGGGCTTTCCGCCGCCACCATACCAGTGAGTATGAAGTTGCCATGTTGATCCCCCGTTGGTTGAGCGCCATGTATTAACACCACCGGCGATGATCACATTGGCATTAGTAGGTGAGGCATCAATGGCAATATCGTACCAGCCTTGTCCTCCGGCGCCTGAGCCGTTTGTGCTCCAATCGAAGATGTTTGGTGTGGAGCTCATAAGTGAGAATGTAGTTGCAGAATTCGTGGAACGGAACAAGCCGCCAAAGCCATTGCTTGGAGCGCTTGCAAGAATGTATACATAATCAGGATTAGCAGGCGTAACAGCCAATGACAGGCGGTTAGAGTTTAATGAAGAAGAAATGGTTACTCCTGAAAAGGATGCGCCACCATTAGTTGATTTAAGAAGGCTGGTTGCCGTAACAATATATACTGTATTTGGATCACCGGGTTTTAATTCTGCATCATAACAATACGCTGTGCTGGTAAGCGACCAGGTAGCTCCGGCATCTGTTGATCTGTAAAAGCCAGATGAGGCAGCAGCCATAATAATGTTGGTATTGGCAGGATTGATAAGCACGCGGTAGATCCTGCGCAACTGGGACGTTTGCCATGCAAGGCCGGTAACACTAAATGTTGCACCACCGTCGGTTGATTTAAGCACTCCGGTAGAATGTGTATCACCGGCATCTTTATCACCGGTTGCAATATAAATGACATTGGTGTTGGTTGGGCTGATCGCAATATCAGAAACGCCAAGAGATGGCAACTGGTCTGTGGTTGTTGAATAGGATGTACCTCCGTTGGTTGATACCCATAATCCGCCCGCTCCTGTACCAACATAAATAATGTTTGTATTGGTTGGGGAGGTTCTTACAACCTGCACGCGGCCGGCATCTCCATTGGCTGGTGAACCGAACGGACCAAGTGGAACCCAGTTAGCAGTTGTTGCTGAAATTGCAGCACTGTTTGAGAATTTTTGCTGCGACTGTTCTTGTTGGAATTTTTGGAATTGCTCATACGCATATGCTCTTGATGCCATACGCATATTTCCGGAAGGATAAACGCGTGGCTCTGTGAACCAAGCCCAGCGCATAAAGGCCTTATATCCTTTTCCTCGTTCGTATGGTCTGTCTTTCCAGTATTTGTCAAATGCAGCTTTGATCTCATAGAAATTAGCTGTAGTGTCGTTCATTTTGGCAACCCAGTCCTGTGCATTCACAGAAATGGTTGCAACAGTGCAAATCAATGCAAATAGTTTTCTCATGTTCAGGTATATTTCCTTAAAGTTACAGATAAATTGTTTTGTAAACAATGCAAAAGCAAACGGGCCTTCGTTTTTATACGAAAGCCCGTTTTAAATCGCCTAAAAAGTTTAATTTGAACTAAACAAAGTGCTGGTCTATTTGTTCATCTGCTCTTCGATTTCGTCTGCTTCAATAGGAATGTTCTTCATAAGGTTGATCGGTTCGCCGGTTGTAACCAGAATATCATCTTCCAAACGAATGCCAAGATTTTCTTCCGGGATGTAAATTCCTGGCTCCACTGTAAATACCATTCCGGCCTGCATAGGTTCATAGAACAAGCCAACATCATGAACATCTAGTCCAAGGAAGTGAGAAGTGCCATGCATGAAATATTTCTTATAGGCAGGCCATGCCGGATTTTGATTCTTCACATCCTCTGTTTTAAGAAGGCCCAGTTTCAACAATTGCTCTGTCATGAGCTCGCCAACGGCCTTGTTGTATTTCTCAAAGGTGTTTCCCTGAACAAGCATTTTCTGTGCTTCCTTTTTTACGTGGAGTACCGCATTGTATACCTCCTTTTGTCTCTTTGTGAATTTGCCGTTCACTGGTAACACACGTGTTAGGTCGCTGGCATAGTTGCCATATTCGGCCGCTACATCTAACAAAATCACATCACCATCTTTACATTCTTTATCATTCTCAACATAATGCAACACACATGCATTTTTGCCCGATGCAATGATTGGTCCGTATGCAAAGCCGCGGCTTTTATTTCTCAGGAACTCATGCATTAGCTCTGCTTCTATCTCATATTCATGTACACCTGGCTTCACAAAAGACAACAATCTTCTGAACCCTTTTTCTGTGATATCACATGCCTTTTGAATTTGCTCGATCTCGTAGGTGCTCTTAATAGCGCGTATCTTGTGCATGATGGGAGCACTGCGCTGATAGGTGTGTAAAGGATAGGCATTACGTAATTTCAGGTTTTGACGGTCCTCCGCACTTTGTGTATCAATATATCTGCGCGTGTGCTCATTACTGTTCAAATAAATGTTCTCGGCCTGGAAGATGAATGTTTTAATGACCTTTTCGAACTCGTGGTGCCAGTAAATGTTTCTTATTCCGCTTACTTCTTCTGCTTGTTTCTTGGTGAGTTTAGCTCCTTCCCAAATGGCAATAAGCTCACTGGTTTCTTTAATGAACAACACCTCAGTGTGCTTGCCATCCTTAACGTCTGGAAAAATAACAAGGATAGTGTCTTCCTGATCTATCCCGGTCAAATAAAACAGATCGCTGTTTTGTTTGAAGCCCATTGAACCATCAGCATTCGTAGGCATAATATCATTGCTAAAAAACACTGCCAATGAATTTGGCTTTAATTGGTTCTTAAACTTGTGTCGGTTATCAATGTAAAGGCTGTTAGGACTTGGCGCGTATTTCATTGGTGTTATTTTTTGGCTAAAGTAGCAAAAATATGTCAAAACAAATTACACATGCTGAATGGCGATCTTATTGGCTTTTAATTCCGCCAGAAATTTTGATCCTTCTTCTTTATCACATTCAAAAGCTTCTTCATAAAAATGTTTGTCGCCAAAGTTGTAGTACACAAATATCATCTCTACATCATCTCCTGCTTCGGTGTACTGAACATTTACCAGTTGCGACAGTAGCAGATCCTTTTTTATCCGGTTCCTCAGAAGGAAAAATCCTTTAGTGAGTCTTATGGTGTTTGTACTTGTTTCCATCTTTAAAAAATTCCACTCCATTCTTAGATAGAAAAACAAGGCCACAACAAACAGAACAAAACAAGGACCGTTCATGAGGCCGCTCTTGGATGCTGAGATCCCTAACAAAGTAAGTGTGCTCAACAATAGTTTAACCGAAGTGTCGCTGTTAAGTTTTTGC